>DASZYF010000013.1:0-34283 GCA_035545535.1 Mycobacteriales bacterium
CCTCGGCGGCGGCCCGCTCCTCGCGGGCGCGGCGCTCGGCCTCGCGGCGCGCGGTCTCCGCCGCGGCCATCCGCTCCCTCTCGTGGCGCTCGGCGTCGAGCTGCGCCGCGCGGTGCTCCTCGCGGGCCTTGGCCTCGCGCGCGGCGGCGAGGTCGACGACGTCCGCCACCCCGTCATCCGCGGCAGCAGCGTCGCGCTGCTCGCCGCCCTGCGTCTCCGAACCCATCAGGGCCGACAGTGCCGCGGAGACCCGCAGCAGCGAGTCGCCGGGCGCGCCCGCCGCCTCGGCGTCGGTCGCCGGCGCGTCGTGCTCCAGCGCGGTCAGCATCGAAGCGACCGACGCGTTCTCGGTCGTCTCCGTCGGGTCACCCTCGACCTCGACGAGGCCGGCACCGACCAGCACCGACAGCCCGCGCGCGGTCTCGAGCAGCGAGAAGCCCCGCAGGCGACCGAGGTCGGCCACGGTCCGCACGCCGTCGATGCCGGACAGCAGCGCCCAGGCGTCGGCGTCGACCTCGAGCGCCTCCGACGCGGCCGGTTCGGCCGACAGCCGGGCGATCGCCCGCGGTCCGGGGACGACGGCTTGGAGGTCGGCCCACTCCTGCTGCCGGGCGGCGATCGCGGCCACCGCGTCGCCCGCGTCGATGGGCTCGGCGAGCATCGCCCGGGTGCGCACGCCCGGACGGAACCGCCACGAGCCGGCGCGCCAGCCCTCGATCTCGGTCAGCGCCTCGAGCACCTGCTCGCGGCTGATGGTCTCGACCGCCGTCGCGTCGACGTAGCCGAGGTGCACGAGGATCTCACCGACCCGCCAACCGGTGAGGTCGGTCTCCTGGGCGGCCAGCGCCTCGTTGACCGACGTCGGGTCGACCCCGAACGATGTGACGAGCCGGGTGCCGACGAGGAAGCGCTCGGCGCCCGCGGACGCCGCGTAGACCCGCCCGCCCCTCAGGTGGACCAGCGCCTCCGGGCCGGCCGGCAGGCCACCTTCGGCCGCCCGCGTGACGTGCAGGCAACCGCTCGGCTTGTCGGCCGCGAGCCGGGTGAGCAGCACGGAGAGGGGGGCCTCACCGAGGTCGCCCCGCTGCATCCGGGCACCCTCCCTCTCCGCTCGCGTGCCGGTCTGACCGACCGTTGCGCGTGCTCGGCCGGCCAGAGAGCCAGCGATGCCACGCAACCACGATCGGCTCCTGTGTTGCGTCGGCAGGTGGAGCCCTCAGTTTGAGCCGACTGGCGCAACCGAATCCGGGGACCTGCCCGGGTGTCCGGCGTGTCACGATGCAGCCGTGCGGGAGGTGTGGGAGTGGGCCTGACCGGGACCGCGATCACGGTCGCCCCGACCGGCGCCGAGACCCTTCCGGACGCCGCACCGGGGCTGCCCGCGACGCTCGACGACCTCGTCGCCACGGCCGGCAGCTGCGCGGCGGCGGGAGCCTCGGTGATCCACGTCCACGTGCGCGACGGCTCCGGCCGGCCGAGCCTCGACCTCGGGCTCCTGACCGAGACCGTCGCGGCACTGCGCGGGTCCACGGACCTCGTCGTGCAGCTGTCCACGGGTGGCGACGTGACCGACTCCGAGGAGGACCGGTTGCGGGTGGTCGAGGCCGGACCGGACGCGGCCAGCTGCACGCTCGGCACCGTCAACTTCGGCGACGGCGTCTTCCTGAACCGCTGGCCGTTCGTCGTCGAGCTCCACACCCGCTTGCGCGACGCGGGGGTCGTGCCCGAGTACGAGTGCTTCGACCTCGGCCACGTGCAGGCCCTGCACCGGCTGCTCGACCGGCACGGCGCGCCCTTCGGCGGGCACGTCCACGTGGACCTGGTGATGGGTGTGCCGGGCGGCATGCCCGGGACGCCCGCGGCTCTGGTCGCCGCGGTGCAGGCGCTGCCCGAGGGCTGCAGCTGGAGCGCCACCGGCGTCGGGCGCTTCGGGCTGCCGGTCGCCCTCACGGCCCTGGCGGCCGGCGGCCACCTGCGGGTGGGGATGGAGGACACCCTCACCTACGCACCCGGCGAGCCGGTGCGCGACAACGCCCAGCTCGTCAGCCGGGCGGCGGAGCTCGCGACGCTCGCCCAGCGCCCGCCGCTGCCACCCGCCGAGGTGCGCCGCATGCTCGGGATCCCCGATCGCGCGGCCGCGTGAGGCCTTCCGGGCCGTAGAGTCGTCCCCGGACCCCGCACGAGGTTCGCTGAGGGACAGGACGGAGCGCCGTGACCACGCCCATCGCCGGCGGCAAGCGCCGGCTCGACCGCGTCCTGTCCGACGACTTCGTCAACGGCCTCGAGGCGCTCTCCCTCGAGGAGGTGCGCAGCCGTCGCGAGGATGCCGACCAGGAGGAGACCGACCTCTCCTACCTGCGCCGCATGCTGCAGGGCCGGCTCGACATCGTCCGCGCCGAGGCCGCGCGCCGCTCCGGTGGCGGCGGCTCGCTGCTCGACACGCTGCCGCAGATCCTCGCCGACGAGGCCACCGGTGCGGCGCCCGCCGGCCTCGGCCGGCACCGGGCCACCGAGCCCTCACGCGCGGGAGAGACCCGTCGCCACGAGGAGGCCCTCGTGGCCGACCTCGGCCTGTCCGACCCGGGCTCGCTCGACGAGGACGGCCTGCGCCGGGCCGCCGAGGTGCTGGTGTCGGAGGAGCGAGAGTGCTCGGCGGCGCGCAAGCGCGTGCAGGCCGTGATCGACGCCCTCGGCGCCGAGATCGCCCGCCGCTACAAGTCCGGCGAGGCCGACGTCGGGGCCCTCCTGCCGCAGTGACGCGGAGGGCGTGACGAGGGTCACGCCCGGGGTGCTTGCAGAGCGCTTGCATTTGCTAGCACCCCGACGTACCGTATCCGCATGGTGTCGGTGCGGGACCTCGGGGAGTACATCCGCGAGCAGCGCAACGTTGCGCAGATCAGCCTGCGACAGCTGGCCAAGCAAGCCGGGGTGAGCAACCCCTACCTGAGCCAGATCGAGCGGGGCCTGCGCAAGCCGAGCGCCGAGATCCTCCAGCAGATCGCGAAGGCGCTGCGCATCAGCGCCGAGGCGCTCTACGTGCAGGCCGGGATCCTCGACGAACGCGAGCCGGGCAGCGTCGCCACGGCCGTCCTGGGCGACACCACGATCACCGAGCGCCAGAAGCAGGTGCTCATCGAGATCTACGAGTCGTTCCGCCGCGAGAACGGTGAGACCTCCCCTGCTCCCGAGCAGGTCGAGCCGACCCCCGCCGTGGCGGACGCGGACGCACCGAGCGCTGCCCCTCCGGCGCCGAAGCGTCCCCGCACCACCAAGAAGGACGCTCCGGACGCGGAACCCGCCGTCTGAGCCTGCTCCACCCTCCGTTCGTCGCCCGACCCGCGGGTGACACCCCTCCCCGAAAGGTCACTCCCATGTCGGTCATCGACACCGTCAAGAACGCCCTCCCGGCCGTGAAGCTCCCCGAGGTCAAGCTCCCCGAGGTCAAGCTGCCGGAGATCCCCGAGCCCGCCGCGAAGCCGGTCAACGCCGTCGTCGGCGCCGGCGACCTCGCCGTCGAGCAGGCCCGCGAGCAGCTGAAGGCGCTGCAGGTCTCGCTGCCCGAGCTGCCGAAGAAGGCCCAGGCTCGCGCGACCGAGGCGCAGACCAAGCTGGTCGAGTACGTCACGACCGTTCCCGCGAAGCTGCAGGAGCTCAAGGGCAAGGCGACCGTCGCCGAGCTGAAGACCGCCGCGACCGGCTACGCCGACAAGGCGACCGCGCTCTACAACGAGCTCGCCGCACGTGGCGAGAAGGTCGTCGCGACCATCCGCAAGCAGCCCGCGACCAAGGCCGCGACCGCGGCCAACAAGCAGGCCGTGAAGTCGACCAAGGCTGCCGGCACGTCGGCGAAGAAGGCCGTCAAGGCGACCGCCGAGGCCGTGGAGGCCGCGGCCGACACGATCGGCTGAACACAAGAACCCCTGTTCTGACCGGGTCCGTCCCGAAGGCCCCCGAGCACCTGCTCGGGGGCCTTCGGCGTAGGTCGCTAACGTCGCTCGCATGGTGGGTACGCGCGCGCTCGGGGGATCTGATCTGCAGGTGACCGAGGTCGGCCTGGGCTGCAACAACTTCGGCTTCCGCATCGACCTCGACGCCACGCGGGCCGTCGTCGACGCCGCGCTCGACGTGGGCGTCACGTTCTTCGACACCGCCGACACCTACGGTGACCGTGGCGGTTCGGAGATGATGCTCGGGGAGGTGCTCGCCGGACGCCGCGACCGGGTGGTCCTCGCGACGAAGTTCGGCCACGCACAGGTCGACATGGGCTACGACGCCGGGCTCGGCGGCAAGGGATCGCGGGCCTACATCCGGCACGCGCTGGAGCAGTCGCTGCGGCGGCTGCGCACCGACCACATCGACCTGTTCCAGATGCACACGCCCGACGAGAGCACGCCGCTTTCGGAGACCGTCGCCGCGCTGCAGGAGCTGGTGGCCGAGGGCAAGGCGCGCGCGTGGGGGCACTCGAACTTCAGCGGCCCGCAGATCGAGGAGGCCGATCGGATCGCCCGCTCGCTCGGCGGCGCGCTCCCGGTGAGCGCGCAGAACCACTGGTCGCTGCTGTTCCGGCAGGTCGAGGCCGACGTCGTGCCGGCGGCGGAGAAGACGGGCCTCGGCGTGCTGCCGTTCTTCCCGCTCGCCAACGGGCTGCTGACCGGCAAGGTGACCCGAGGCGGTGGCGTGCCCGCCGACGCGCGCCTGTCCGCCGACCGCTACGCGGGCTGGGTCACCGACGAGAACCTCGACCGGGTCGAGGCGCTCTCCGCGTGGGCGGCGGATCACGGGCGCTCGTTGCTCGAGGTGGCCATCGGCTGGCTCGCCGGCCAACCGTCGGTGGGCTCGGTCATCGCCGGCGCCACCAAGCCCGAGCAGGTGCGCGCCAACGCGGCGGCCGTGGCCACACCGTTCACCGCGCAGGAGCTGGCCGAGATCTCCGCCCTCGTCCCGCCGCAGCCCTAGCCGGAGAGCCTGGCGCGCAGGGCCTTTCGGTCGGTCTTGCCGACGCTCGTGAGCGGCACCATGTCGATGATGTGGACCTCGCGCGGGTACTTGTGCTTGGCCATGTGCTCCCGCGCCCACGCCACGAGCTCGTCACCCGTGGGCTTCGGGTCGGCGTCCGGGCGCAGCGAGACGAAGGCCACGACCTCCTCGCCGTACGTGTCGTGCGGCTTGCCGACGACGCCCGCCATGAGCACAGCCGGGTGCGCCATCAGGCTGTCCTCGACGTCGCGCGGGTAGACGTTGAAGCCGCCGCGGATGATGAGGTCCTTCAGCCGGTCGACGATGCGGATGTAGCCCTCGTCGTCCCGGACGCCGATGTCGCCGGTGTGCAGGCGCCCGTCGCGCACGGCCTCCTTCGTCGCGGCCTCGTCGTTCCAGTAGCCGAGCATCACGGCCGGGCTCTCGACGGTGATCTCACCCTCCTCGCCGGGCCCGAGCTCCACGCCCTCGGGCGACTCGATGCGCACGGTGTAGCCCGGCGCCGGCCGGCCGACGGTCCCGAGACGCCGGGCCAACGGCGGGTTCGAGCAGCAGAGCGCCGTCGTCTCCGTCATGCCGTAGCCCTCGCAGATCGTGATGCCCGGCACCCGCGCCTCGAACGCCTTCGCCACCTCGAGCGGCAGCGGAGCGCCGCCGCTCGTGACGAAGCGCATCGAGGACAGGTCGTGCTCCTCGAGCGGCTGCGCGAGCAGCAGCGCGAGCATCGACGGCACCACCGCGCAGCGCTGCGGCTTCAGCTCCTCGGTGACGCGCAGGAACGCGGCGGGGTCGAACCAGCGCAGCAGCAGCGCCTCGCTCGGCTCCTTAGTGTGGAACGTGATCACCGAGACGAGCAACCCGTAGGCGTGCGACAGCGGGAGCGGCAGCAGCGTGCGCGTCACGCCCGGCACGAAGGAGACCTCGGCGCCGCCCCAGCCGGCGGCGGACAGCCCTTCGTGGCAGAGCATGACGCCCTTCGCCCTGCCGGTCGTGCCGCCGGTGTAGAGCAGGGCGGCGAGGTCGCGGTGCCCGCGGGGCACGATCGGCAGCGGCTCGGCGGCGTCCAGCTCGGCGGAGTCGACGAGCCGGATCCCGCCGGGGGCGGTCACGCCGTCGGGCACGCCGCCGACCACGACGACGGTGCGAAGCGCCGACCCGGCGGCCGCGCCGAGCATCGTGGCGAGGAACTCCGGTGACGTGATCGCGACGACGGCGCCGGAGTCGGAGAGCACGTGCGTGAGCTCGTGCGGGCCCATGAGGAAGACCACCGGCATCGCCGCGGCGCCCGCGCGCCAGGACGCGCCGTACGCGATCGTGACCTCGGGGCAGTTGGGCAGCATGACCGCAACGCGGTCGCCCGGCTGCACGCCCAGGTCGCGCACGAGGCCCCCCGCCCAGCGCGTGTTGCGGTCGAAGAGCTCGCCGCTCGTCCACCACCGGTCCTCGAACCACAGGGACGGGTAGTCACCCCAGCGGTCGAGCAGCCGCTCACCGAGCTCGGGCAGCGTGAGGTGCGCGATGTCCGACGGCACGGCGATGTCAGACGGCACGGCGATGTCGGACGGCACAGGTGCCCGGTTCGTCATGTTCGCCACCCTGACACGCGCGGCGCCCGCACGGGGGTGCCGTGCGGGGGTGCCGTGCGGGGGATGCTGCGCGCATGCGCATCGAGTGCGTCGCAGGAGACATCACCGGGCAGTCGGTCGACGTCATCGTCAACGCCGCGAACAGCTCGTTGCTCGGCGGCGGTGGCGTCGACGGTGCGATCCATCGCCGCGGAGGGCCCGAGGTCCTCGCCGCGTGCAAGGAGGTCCGGGCGACGACGCACCCCGATGGCCTGCCGACCGGCCAGGCCGTCGCCACGACCGCGGGCCGGCTCGATGCGCGGTGGGTCGTGCACGTGGTCGGCCCCGTGTGGGCGGGTGCGGAGGCGGCCGAGCGCGGGCGGCGCGCGCTGCTCGCGTCGTGCTTCACCGAGGCGCTGCGGGTGAGCAGCGGGCTGGGCGCGCGGAGCGTGGCGTTCCCGGCGGTGTCGGCCGGCGTCTACGGATGGCCGATGGAGGACGCCGCGCGCACGGCCGTCGCCGCGGTCCGGGCCGCCGACCGGGACGGGGTCGCCGCCGGCGTCGAGCTCGTGCGCTTCGTCCTGTTCGGCGGTGAGGCCCACGCCGCCTTCAGCGCGGCGCTCGCCGGCTGATCAGCTCCGCGGGGCGATGGCGCTCCACGGCACGGAGAGCTCGCCGAGGCGCCAGCGGGTCGGCCCGTCGAGCACCGGCCAGTCGGCGCGCAGCGCCTCGGCCATCGCGCGCCAGCGCTGGCGCGGCCCGTAAGGGATCAGTCGCGCGGTCGCGGCCCACGCCCGGTCGGCGTCGCGCAGCAGCGCATGGATCGGCTCGCCCTGCACGTTGCGGTGGATGAGCGCCTTGGGCAGGCGCTCGGCGAGCACCGAGGGGGCGGTCATGGAGCCGAGGCGCGCGGCGAGCACGAGCACGTGCGGCTCCGACGCGCCGGCCTCGAGCGCGACCCAGGAGCCGAGGCGGCCGAGCTCGTCGCACGTGCCCTCCACCAGCAGCCCGCCGGGTGCGAGACGAGCGGTCATCTCGGCCCACGCGGGGGCGACCTGCGCCTCGTCGTACTGGCGCAGCACGTTCATCGCGCGCACCGCGAACGGCGCCAGGCCGGCGAGCTCGAACCCGCCGGCGACGAAGCGCACACCCTCGGCCGCGTGGGGTGCCGCGGCGGCGACGCGCCCGCGGTCGATCTCGACCCCGACGACCTCGGCGTCGGGACGGACCGCGCGCACCCGGGCGGCCAGCTCCAGCGTCGTGGTGGGGGCGGCCCCGAAACCGAGGTCGACGACGACGGGTCGCGGCGGGGCCGCCCGCAGCCGCGCGGCCTGCACGCCGGTGAGCCAGCGGTCCACGCGGCGCAGCCGCTGCGCGGCCGTGGTGCCGCGCGTCGGCTGTCCCAGGGCGCGCACCCTGCCCAGCCTGCCCGCATGGCCCCGGCGGGCGTCGGGCAGGATGGGGGTGTGACGCACGTGCTCCCCCTCGCGCGCCCTCTGCGCCGGGTGGCCGTGCTCTCCATGCACACCTCGCCGCTCGACCAGCCCGGCACCGGCGACGCCGGCGGGCTCAACGTCTACGTCGTCGAGCTCGCGCGCCGGCTCGCGCAGCGCGGTGTGGAGGTCGAGGTCTTCACCCGCGCCACGTCGTCGGACCTCGCGCCGCGCGTCGAGCTGGCTCCGGGCGTCGTGGTCCGCCACGTCGAGGCCGGCCCGTACGAAGGGCTCGGCAAGGACGAGCTGCCCGCGCAGCTGTGCGCCTTCACCGCAGGGGTGCTCGCCGAGGAGGCCCGCCACGCGGCGGGCCACTACGACCTCGTGCACAGCCACTACTGGCTCTCGGGCCAGGTCGGGTGGGTCGCGGCCGAGCGCTGGGGCGTGCCGCTCGTGCACAGCGCGCACACGCTCGCCAAGGTGAAGAACAGCTGGCTCGCCGACGGCGACGACCCCGAGCCGCGGGTGCGGGTGGTGGGGGAGCAGCAGGTCGTCGACGCCGCCGATCGGCTGCTCGCCGCAACGACGCTCGAGGCCGCGGAGCTGCGCGACCTCTACGGCGCGCGGCCCGAGAAGATCGCCGTCGTCGCTCCCGGCGTCGACCTCGACGTGTTCCGGCCCGGCTCCCGCGCTGATGCGCGCGCCGCGCTCGGCCTGCCCGCCGACGCGACGGTGCTCGCGTTCTGCGGCCGGGTGCAGAAGCTCAAGGCGCCCGACGTGCTGCTGCGCGCGGCGGCGCTGCTCGCCGCGGACCGGTCCGGCGGCGACGCGCTCCGGTCGCGCCTCGTGGTGCTCGTCGCCGGCGGCGCGAGCGGCGACCCGGCGTCGGTCGTCGCCCTCGAGAAGCTCGCCGCGTCGCTGGGCATCGCGGACCGCGTGCGCTTCCTGCCCGCGGTGCCGCGGGCCGAGCTCGCCGACGTCTACCGCGCCGCCGACGTGCTGGCCGTGCCGTCCTACAGCGAGAGCTTCGGGCTCGTCGCCGTCGAGGCGCAGGCGTGCGGGACGCCGGTCGTCGCCACCGACGTCGGTGGCCTCCGCACCGCGGTGCGCGACGGCTTCGGCGGCGTGCTCGTCGACGGCCACGAACCCGCGGCGTGGGCCGACGCGCTGCGGCGCGCGCTGCGCGACCGCGCCCGGTTGTCCTCCGGTGCGGTCGCCCACGCATCACGGTTCGGGTGGGAGCGCACGGCATCGGGCGTGCTCGACGTGTACGCGGGAGCTCTCGCCGACCGGCGCGCGCTCGCCGCTGCCGGGTGACCGAGACCGTCGGTGACTGAAGCGCTGCGCCGGGCCCCGGTCGAGCCGACCGTCGCCGAGCTCGACGCGACCATCCGCGCGGCGCTCGTCGACGCCGAGCTCGAGTACGAGTCGCCGCAGGAGGGCTCGTTCCTCGTCAAGCTGCCCGGGACGCACAAGCTGGCGACCTACTGCTGGCTCGTCGCCGGGGAGCACTCGGTCCTCGTCGAGGCGTTCGTGATGCGGCGGCCGGATGAGAACCGGGAGAAGCTCTACGACCTGCTCCTCACGCGCAACAGCCGCATGTACGCGGTGGCGTGGTCGGTCGACAACAACGGCGACGTGTTCCTGGTCGGCCGGCTCGCGAAGCGGGCGATCACCGCCGACGAGATCGACCGCGTGCTCGGCGCCGTCCTCGAGTACGCCGACGGCAGCTTCGACCTCATGCTCGAGATCGGCTTCGCGACGTCGATCCGGCGAGAGTGGGCGTGGCGCAGCAAGAACGGCGAGTCCATGGCGAACCTCCAAGCGTTCGCCCGGTTCGCCGACCCTGCCCGCAACCCGGGCTGAACATGCGGAAAGGGCCTGTCCCCAGGGAGACAGGCCCTTCCGCGTGGATCTGATCAGCCTCGCGCGGCGGCGAAGCGGGCCTGCACGTCGGCCCAGTTCACGATGTTCCACAGCGCCGAGGCGTAGTCGGCCTTCACGTTCTTGTACTGCAGGTACCAGGCGTGCTCCCAGGCGTCGAACACGAGCAGCGGCGTCGAGCCGATGCCGACGTTGCCCTGGTGGTCGTAGACCTGCTCGATGAGCAGGCGCTGGCCGATGGGCTCGTAGGACAGCACGCCCCAGCCCGAGCCCTGCACGGTGGTCGTCACGCTCGTGAGCTGCGCCTTGAAGGCGTCGAAGGAGCCGAAGTGCTCGTCGATCGCCGACGCCAGGTCACCGTCCGGCTTGTCGCCACCGTCGGGCGAGAGGTTCTGCCAGTAGATCGAGTGCAGCACGTGGCCGGAGACGTTGAACGCGAGGGTCTTCTCCAGACCGACGATCGCGCCGAAGTCGCCGGCGGCGCGGGCCGCCTCGAGCTTCTCCAGCGTCGTGTTCGCGCCGTCCACGTAGGCCTTGTGGTGCTTGTCGTGGTGCAGCTCCAGGATCTGCCCGATCAGGTTGGGCTCGAGAGCCGCGTAGTCGTACGGAAGGTCGGGCAGCGAGTAGGTCGCCATCAGCCGTGCTCTCCTCGAAGTCGTGGGCCGTTCCCCGCGAGGTCCGCGGGTGGATCAACCCCCATCTAATCCCTTCCCCCTGGGCAGGCCCGAGCAACAGGGGTCTGGCAGGCTTCCGGCCGTGACCGGCCGGCTCGTGCTGCTCCGCCACGGCGAGAGCGAGTGGAACGCGAAGAACCTGTTCACCGGGTGGGTCGACGTCGGCCTGACCGCCAAGGGAGAGGCCGAGGCGCGCCGGGGCGGCGAGCTGCTGCGCACCGTCGACGACGGCCGCTGGCTGCCGACGGTGGCGCACACGTCGCTGCTGACCCGGGCGATCCGCACGTGCGAGCTCGCGCTCGGGGAGGCGGGGCGCAGCTGGGTGCCGGTGCGGCGGTCGTGGCGCCTCAACGAGCGGCACTACGGCGACCTGCAGGGCAAGGACAAGGCCGCGACGCTCGAGAAGTACGGGCCGGACCAGTTCCTCGTCTTCCGCCGCTCCTACGGCACCCCGCCGCCGCCGCTCGCCGCCGACAACCCGTGGGACACGAGCACGGACCCGCGCTACGCCTCGCTTGCCCGCGACATCGTGCCGAAGACGGAGTGCCTCAAGGACGTCGTCGAGCGGCTGCTGCCGTACTGGTACGACGCGGTCGTGCCCGACCTGCTCGCGGGTGAGACCGTCGTGGTGGCCGCCCACGGCAACTCGCTACGCGCGATGGTCATGCACCTCGAGGGCATGAGTGAGGACGAGGTCGTCGAGCTCAACATCGCCACCGGCCAGCCGCTCGTCTACGAGCTCGACGCCGACCTGCGCCCGGTCGGCGGCCGGGGCCGCTACCTCGACCCCGAGGCCGCGGCCGCCGCCGCGGCCGCGGTCGCCGCGCAGGGCCAGAAGCGTTCCTAGCCGGCGCGCACCGGCCGGCGCAGGGCCCCGGGCAGGTAGCGAGCTCCCGGGCCGAGCGCCGCGACCCCGTCGCCGGGGTTGTTGAGCGAGCAGCTCCGCAGTGACAGGCAGCCGCAGCCGATGCACGACGTCAGCCCGTCGCGCAGCTTGACCAGCCCCGCGATCTGCTCGTCGAGCCGTTCCCGCCACTGCGCGGACAGCCGGGCCCAGTCGGCCTTCGTCGGCGGGCGGCCGCGGGGGAGGGTGGCGAGCGCGTCGCGCACCTCGTCGAGCGACAGCCCCACGTTCTGCGCCGCGCGCAGGAACGCGAGCCGGCGCAGGACCTGCCGCTCGTAGCGCCGCTGCCCGCCCGCCGTGCGGGTCGCGTCGATGAGTCCCTGCGCCTCGTAGAAGCGCACCGCGGACGTCGCGAGGCCGGCTCGGCGGGCGACCTCGCCGACGGTCAGGAGGTCGGTGTCGCGCATCACATGTCCGATCGGATGTCCGTCCTTGACTTCAAGTCAACTTCAACTTGAACGATACGTCCATGACCCGCACACCCGAGCTCCTCTCCGCACCCACCACCGACCCCGCCCGGCCGGTGGCGCTCGTCACCGGTGGCTCGCGCGGCTTCGGCCGGGCCCTCGTCCAGGCGCTGGTCCAGCGCGGCTGGCAGGTCGTCACCGACGGCCGCGACCCGGCGGCCCTCGCCGACGCGATCGCCGACCTCCCGCCCGGGTCGGTCGTCGCCGTGCCCGGTGACGTCGCCACGACGAGCCACCGCGCCGCGCTGGCCGCCGAGGTCAAGCGCCGCGGACGGCTGGACCTGCTCGTCAACAACGCCAGCACCCTCGGGCCGAGCCCGCTGCCCCCGCTCGCCGACTACCCCCTCGCGGCCCTCGCCGATGTGTTCGCGGTGAACACCCTCGCCCCGCTCGCGCTCGTGCAGGAGGTCCTGCCGTTCGTGACGGCGAGCTCCGGGGTCGTGGTCGACGTCAGCTCCGACGCCGCTGTCGAGGCCTACGAGGGCTGGGGCGGGTACGGAGCCGCGAAGGCCGCGCTCGACCACCTCACCGCGGTGCTGGCCGCCGAGAACCCCGGCGTGCACTGGTACGCGTTCGACCCGGGGGACATGCGCACGCAGATGCACCAGGCCGCCTTCCCGGGGGAGGACATCTCCGACCGGCCCCTCCCCGAGACGGTGGTGCCGGCACTCCTGCGCCTGCTCGACGAGCTCCCGGCCAGCGGCCGCTACCGGGCGTCCGACCTGCTGCCGCGCGTGCCGGCGGAGGTGGCCTCATGACCGCGCTCGCCGCTCCCGCAGTGCGCTTCGAGCTGCCGGCCGAGCTCGAGGCCACGACCCCGGCGGAGCACCGCGGCCTCGCCCGCGACGACGTGCGCATGCTCGTCGTCCGCCCCGGTCTGATGGAGCACCGCCGCGCGCACGACCTCGCCGACGTGCTGGTGCCGGGCGATCTCGTCGTCGTCAACGCGACGGCCACCCTCCCCGCGGCGCTCGACGGCGCGCGCTACGACGGCCGCCCGGCGACGGTGCACGTCGCGCCGGCGCTCGACGACGGTTCGTGGGTCGTCGAGGTCCGCCGCCCGGACAACCGCGGCCCGGCAGCGGACGTGCACGTGGGCGAGACGCTGTGCCTGCCCGGTGATCTGCTGCTGCACGTCACCGCCGCCCACCCCGACCCGCTCGCGCGGTCGAGCCGCCTGTGGCGCGTCACGCCGGTGCCCGGCCGGCCGCTCATCGCCTACCTCACCGAGCACGGTCGCCCGATCACCTACGGCTACGTCAGGCGCCGCTACCCGCTGGCGGACTACCAGACGGTGTTCGCGAGCGAACCCGGCAGCTCGGAGATGGCGAGCGCCGGCCGGCCGTTCACGGCCGACCTCGTCACGCGCCTGATCGCCCGTGGCATCGGCGTCGCGCCCATCGTGCTGCACACCGGCCTGTCGAGCCCCGAGGTGCACGAGCTGCCGAGCGCCGAACGCTTCCGGGTGCCGGAAGCGGCTGCGGCACAAGTGAACGCGACCATCGCCGCGGGACACCGCGTCGTCGCGGTCGGCACGACGGTCGTGCGGGCTCTCGAGTCGGCGGCGGACGTCGACGGTGTCGTGCACGCCGCCGAGGGCTGGACGGACCTGGTCCTCGGGCCGCACCGTCCCGCCGGTGTGGTCAACGGCTTGCTCACGGGCTGGCACGCGCCCGAGGCGAGCCACCTGCTGCTGCTCGAGGCGGTCGCCGGCCGCGAGCTGGTGCAGGTCTCCTACCCCGAGGCGCTCGACCACCGGTACCTCTGGCACGAGTTCGGAGACGTCGCCCTCTACCTGCCGTGATCCGTTTCCCTAGTACCGCCTATGGCCCGAGAAGCGAAAGGGATCACGTCGGGCGACCTAGGGTGAGGTGCGTGTCGGGCACCGAGGTCGAGCGGGCCACGTGGCAGGCCGGCATCGACTACGTCGAGGCCCTCGGCGGCAAGCGGTTCCACGGCAACGACTTCACGGCCTACGTGACCGATCGCGTGGTCGCCGAGACCGGTCAGCCGCGCAACGAGGTGCAGGCCGGCTTCGCCCGCACCGCCCTGCGCGCAGCGGGCGTGATCCGGCAGATCGGCGACGGCTGGTGGCAGCCGACCGGCGAGACGACCACCGCCGAGGACGTGCAGGCGACGTGGGAGAACCGCCCTCGCCCCGCGCCCGCGGCCGTGCGCGCACCCTCGACGAGGTCGGCGTCCGCCGCGCGGACCTCGGCGCGGGCGCCGGCCACACCGAAGGCGCCTCCGAAGGCCCCGCTCTGCCCGTGGTGTCACTACCGGCACGAGGGCGGGCGCGAGGAGTGCCTGCACTGAGCGTGGCGAGCCGGCTCGCGCTGCCCCGCTGATCTCAGGCGGGGATGCGCTCGCCGGTGACGATGACGACGACCCGGCGCGCGACCGACACGGCGTGGTCCGCGAACCGCTCGTAGTAGCGGCCGACGAGCGTCACGTCGATCGCGGTCTCGATGCCGCCCGCGTACGAAGGCGAGAGCAGCGCGGTGAACAGGTTGCGGTGCAGCCCGTCCATCACGTCGTCGTCGCGCTCGAGCTCGGCCGCCTTGGCGACGTCGCGGGTGGCGATGACGTCGCCGGCCTTCGCGACGATGTTGACCGCGACCTCGCCCATCTCGCGGATCCCGGCGCGCAGCTCAGGCGGGATCGCGCTCGCGGGGTAGCGGCGGCGGGCCACCTTCGCGATGTGGAGGGCCAGGTCACCCATTCGCTCGAGGTCGGCGACCATGCGCAGGGCGTTGACGATGAGGCGCAGGTCGCTGGCCACCGGGCCCTGACGGGCGAGCAGCTCGATCGCCCGCTCCTCGACCTCGCGGTAGAGCTGGTCGACCGTGAGGTCGTCACTGATGACGCCCTCGGCGGTCTGCAGGTTCGCGTCGAGGAGAGCGGTCGTCGCCCGAGACATCGCCGAACCGACCAGCTTCGTCATCTCCACCAGGGAGTCGACGATGCCGTCGAGCTCGGCGCGGAACGCCTCGCGCAAGACGACCTCCCCGCGTGTCTGGTCAGGTACCGCTGCCACGGTCTGCCTCCAACACTCCCACGCGGGCGCTCGGAGCGCCTCCGCAACACATGGAGCAGAGACGATCACGGTCCGTGACTCCGTACGGCCCCCCGTGGGGTGAACGGGGCCCGAACGCTCGCTGAACGGTTCATGACCGCGGCCGCGCGGGGTCCTTCCCGTGCGGGGACGGGGCCCGCGCGCCCCTACATTGGAGACGTGGTGGAGCTCGCCACGGTGCCCACGGGGACCGATGCGCAGACCGTGGCGGCCGCGTTGCCCGCGGCGCACACGGTGGCGTCCCTGTCGACCGCCGTCGTCGAGGCGATGAGCGTCGGCGTCGTGGTCCTCGACGCCCACGACCGCGTCGTGCTCGCCAACCCCGCCGCGGTCGAGATGAACGCGGCCGCCCCGGCCACCGACGGCACCCTGGCCGCCGTCCCGGATCTCCTGCAGCTGGCCCGCACCTGCCGGTTGAGCGACAAGGACGGCGAGGCCGAGCTGCGGCTGCCGCGGCCGGTCCCCGCACCGCTGCGCCGCGCCCCGCGCGACCTCGAGGCCCGCGCGGCCCGGGTCATCGCGCGGCCGGTCGGCACCGACGGCACCGTCGCGCTGCTGCTCGAGGACCTCACCGAGCAGATGCGGGTCGACGCCGTCCGCCGCGACTTCGTCGCCAACGTGAGCCATGAGCTCAAGACGCCGGTCGGGGCGCTGCAGCTGCTCGCGGAGACCATCGCCGAGTGCAGCGACGACCCCGAGACGGTCCGCCGCTTCGCGGCCCGCATGTCCACCGAGAGCCAGCGGCTCTCGATGCTCGTGCAGGAGCTCATCGACCTGTCCCGCCTGCAGGGCGCCGAGCCGATGGCCGGGCAGGACGAGATCGTCCTCGCCGTCGTCGCCGCCGAGGCCGTCGACCGCGTCCGCCTCGCCGCGGATGCGAAGGAGATCCAGGTCTCCGTCACCGCCGATCCCGCGATCGTCGTGCCGGGTGACATGCGTCAGCTCGTCATGGCCGTGAGCAACCTGCTCGAGAACGCCATCGCGTACTCGCCGCCGCGCACGAACGTGAAGATCACGGTCCAGCGCCGCGATGACGCCGTCGAGCTGCTCGTCCAGGACGAGGGCATCGGCATCCCGAAGAAGCATCAGGAGCGCATCTTCGAGCGCTTCTTCCGCGTCGACCCGGCCCGCTCCCGCATGACCGGCGGTACCGGCCTCGGCCTGTCGATCGTCAAGCACGTCGCCACCAACCACGGCGGGCTCGTGTCCGTGTGGTCGGTCGAGGGCGCGGGCTCGACCTTCACGCTCAGCCTTCCGAGCCGCGCGACGTGGTCCGGAACAACGCAGCACGACGACGCCGACAGCGTGCTTTCCGACGAGGAGAACGGGTGACCCGCCTACTGGTGGTCGAGGACGAGGAGTCCTTCCAGGACGCCCTCTCCCACATGCTGCGCCGGGAGGGCTACGAGGTGGCCGTCGCGGGAACCGGCCCCGACGCGCTGCACGAGTTCGAGCGCAACGGCGCGGACCTCGTCCTGCTCGACCTCATGCTGCCCGGACTGTCCGGCACCGAGGTCTGCCGCACGCTGCGCCAGCGCTCGTCGGTGCCGGTCATCATGCTGACCGCGCGCGACAGCGAGGTGGACAAGGTCGTCGGGCTGGAGCTCGGCGCCGACGACTACGTGACGAAGCCGTTCAGCGCCCGCGAGCTCGTGGCCCGCATCAAGGCCGTGCTGCGGCGGCGCGGTGAGGGCGAGGAGCTTCTCCCGCCGACGCTCGAGGCCGGCCCGGTCCGCATGGACGTCGACCGGCACATGGTCAGTGTGCGTGGCGACACGATCTCGTTGCCGCTCAAGGAGTTCGAGCTGCTCGAGCTGCTGCTGCGCAACGCCGGGCGCGTGCTCACCCGTGGCCAGCTCATCGACCGCGTGTGGGGCGCCGACTACGTCGGTGACACGAAGACGCTCGACGTGCACGTGAAGCGCCTGCGCGCGAAGGTCGAGGAGGAGCCGAGCAACCCGCGGCACCTCGTGACCGTGCGCGGGCTCGGCTACAAGTTCGAGAGCTGACCCGGCCGGTGCACCGCTAGCTGACGGCGAGGTCGCTGCCGATCCGAGGGACGCCGAGCCACGGGAAGGCCTCCTCGATCGGCACGGGCCGACCGATGTGGTAGCCCTGCGCGTGGTGAACGCCGAGCTCGGCGAGCAGGTCGAGCGTCTGCGCGTCCTCGACGAACTCGGCCGTGACGGTCATCCGCATCTCACGGGCGACGCGCACGATCGCGTCGACGACGATCTGGTCCTCACGGCGGTGCGCGAGCTCGACGACGAAGTCGCCGTCGATCTTGAGGTGCTCGAACGGCAGGTGCTTGAGGTAGTGGAAGGACCCGTAGCCCGCCCCGAAGTCGTCGAGCGCGAGGGCGATCCCGAGACCCGAGAGCCGGGCTGCGAACTCGCGCGCGCCGGCCAGATCGCTGATGGCGGCCGTCTCGGTCACCTCGAACAGTGGCTGGGCGGCGCTGCGCGGCAGCGTGGCGGCCTCGGACTCGAGCAGCTCGAGCAGTGCGGCGTCACCGATGGAGGAGCCGGACAGGTTCGCGGCCAGTGCGATCTGCTCGCCGGACTCCGCCGCCGCGCGCAGCAGCGCGAACGTGCGGCGCACGACCCAGCGGTCGATCGCGGTGACGAGGCCGTTGCGCTCGGCCTCCGGCAGGAACGCGCCCGGCGCGATGAGCCGACCGTCGTCGCCGATGAGGCGGAGCAGGAGCTCGTGCCGGCCCACCTCTCCGGTGTGCAGGTCGAGGATCGGTTGAGCGTGCAGCACGAAGCGGTCGGTGGCGAGCGCGTCGCGCAGCGCGTCGAGGCGGGACGCGCGCCCCTTGAGGAGCTGCTGCTGCGGGTCGGACCAGGACGCGACGCACACGCGGTCGCGGCCGCGCTCCTTCGCGTCGTACATGGCGACGTCGGCGTCGACGAGCAGCTGGGTGCGCGCACCACCGGGAGCGACGGCGATGCCGGCCGACGCGGTGACCCGCACGCGGCGCCCGTGCGACAGCACGACGAGCTCGCGCACGCCGTCCACGAGCGTCTGCGCGACGACCCGCGCCCGGACGGCGTCGCCGTCGTCGAGCAGGAGCGCGAACTCGTCGCCACCGAGGCGGGCGGCGACGTCGCTCGGACCGGCCTTGTCGGCGAGGAGCGCGCCGACCTGACGAAGCACCTCGTCGCCCACGGTGTGGCCGCGGCTGTCGTTGATGTCCTTGAAGTTGTCGAGGTCGACCACCACCAGCGCGCTGGCGGCGCCGTCGCGCCGCTCGAGGCCGTCCCGCACGAGCGCCGCCTCCAGCGCGCGACGGTTGCGCAGTCCGGTGAGCGGATCGCGGTCGGCCAGCCACTGCAGATGGTCGCGTGAGAGCCGCATCTGCTCCCGCGCGGCGTCGAGCGAGTCGGCCGCCCGTGCGATCTCGTCCTGCATCGAGTTGAACGAGTCGGCCATCTCGCGCACCTGGTCGCGGCCGGGCACGATGACGCGCTCCACCTCGATCCGCGCCCGCGCCGCGTCGAGGTCGCCGGCGCCGAGCGCGCTCATCGCGCGGGTGAAGTCGCCCAGGGTGCCGCGGGCGAGACGCCGCGCACCCATCGCGACCTGCGTGATGCCGTGGCCGATCATCCCCGGGAGCACGAGGCCGACCGTGATGGTGAGCAGCGCGACGAGCACGAACAGGTCGGACAGCACGACGACCAGGGCTTCCCGGCCCTGGTCGATCTTCTGCACAGCGATGAGGTAGCCCGCGCCGTCGAGGGCGAGCACGGCGAGCATCGAGCCGGTCAGCTTCGCGTGCAGCGACGTGTACTCCGAGCGCGGCTGCCCGCTGCGGATGCGGTCGGTCCAGCGGCGCCACCAGTACAGCGCGGACGCCGCGTAGCAGAGCCCGATGCCGAGGAGCACGGTGGGGAGGCCGAACTGCTCGAAGCCGAGGACGGTCGACACGAGCCACACGCCGGCGGCGAGCACCCCGAGCACGATCGTCCCGCGCGGCGCGCGCCAGGGCCGTTCGCGGTCGGGCTCGTGCCGGCGCAGCAGGAACACCGCGATGTTCGGGAGCGCGATGCCGATCAGGTAGGCGAGGTTGGCGGCCGCGATGAGCCACACCGGGTCGCCGATGATGAGGAACGTGATCGCGCACGCCGCGGTCAGCATGGTGGCGAACCACGGGGCGTCGTGGCGGTTGCGGCGCGCGAGCATCCGCGGCACCAGCCCGTCCTCGGACAGCTGCGCCATGGTGCGGGCGGCGCCGGCCAGCGGCTGCAGGGTGCCGTGCAGCATGTTCGTCACGAGGAACGCGGTCGCGGCGCCCTTCGCGAGCCCGCCGAACAGCGGTGCGAACGTCGGACCGAGTGCGCCCGCGACGAGCTGCTCGCCGTTGCCCGCGAGCCCGGTGGGACCGATGACGCCGAGCCACACGACCGGGATCGCGATGAAGTAGATGCTCGCCGTCGCGCCGCTGGCGAAGATCGCGCGCGGCACGTTGCGCACGGGATCCTTCGTCTCACCGACGTGGCACGTGGCCGCTTCGAAGGCCGGCGCGGCGAAGCCGATGAGGTAGAGCCCGGCCATCGCGCTGGTGACGGTTCCCCACGGCCCGTGGAACGCGGGGATCAGGTGGAACGTGAACGCCTGGTGCCAGTCGGCGCGACCGGACCACGCCGGGCCGACCGTCGACACGACTGCGAGCGTGAAGGAGAGCGCGCCGATCGCGGTGGCGACGCGGGTGGCCCAGATGACGCCGCAGAGGTTCAGTGCGGTGAACAGCAGCACGATCACGCAGGCCATCACCGTCACGGGGATCGCGGACAGCGTCCACGCGTGCAGCGCGTGCGACGCCAGCAGCGCCGTGAGCCCGCACGTGGGCACCCAGCCCCACCAGTAGCAGACGCCGGTCAGGTTCGCGAGCACCGGTGAGTACGGGCGGAACGCCTCCGCGCACGTGGCCGAGATGCCGCCGACCCGGTCGGGCCACATCAGCACCAGCTCGGTCCAGCCCGGCGCCGCCATCCATGCGAGCAGGAGCCCGATGGCCAGCAGCGGGACGGCCGCGGTGCCTTGTGCGACGACCAGTGCCGACACGAGGAAGAGGCTCTGGTTGCTCCCGCCCAGCGCGAGCGCGGTGGTGCCGACCCAGCCGATCCGGCGCGGGTGCGGGGAGCGGCGTCCCGGCGCCGCGTCACGCACGGTCGAGTGATCGGCGGAGTGATCGGTCGAGTGATCGGTCGGAGCGTCGTCGACGGGCAGGCGCGGGGCAGGCAGAGCCGCCCGCACCGTGCTGGCGAGGCTCACGCGCACAGCATCGGCGGCCCCGGCCCGATCTTCATGACTCGACCGGGTGGTGCCCTACCGCCCGTCGGGATGTAGACGCCCGGGTGGCGTGCGTGCTCTCAGGCGGGGTTCGACGTCCCGGCCGGGTGCGGCGCGGCCAGGCCGGTCGCCTCACGGATCGCGAGCAGGCGCGCGAGCTCGTCGTAGGCCTTCTGACCGATGAGTGCGACCAGCTCGGGCGCGTTGCTCCGGTAGACGGGCTCGGCGCCGATGTGGGCCGACGGCGAGCTGGTGCAGTACCAGTTCAGGTCCTCGCCGCCCGGGCCCCACTGCCTCCGGTCGTACTCGGAGATGATCGTGGTGCGCACCTCGCGCTCGTCGACCGTCGTGCGGTCCTCGTAGTCGCGCCACATGGGCAGCTGCCAGCAGACGTCCGGCTTGAGCTCCAGCGGGTGCTTCCCGATCTTCAGAGCGAACCCGTGCAACGAGCAGCCGGCGCCGCCGGGGTGGCCGGGCCGGTTCAGGAAGATGCACGCGCCGTCGTAGAGGCGGGTGCGGTTGCGCTGCTCGCCGTGCGCGTCGTCGAGCTCGACCACGTCCTTGCCGTTCTTGCCCTGCTTGCGGAGCTGCCAGTCCTCGGCGGTCATCTGGCGGGCGTACTCCTTCACCCGCTTCTCGTCCTTCTTGTCGGAGAAGAACGCGCCGTGCGAGCAGCACCCGTCGTCGGCGCGGCCCTTGACCACGCCCTTGCAGCCGCTGCCGAAGATGCACGTCCAACGCGAGAGCAGCCAGGTGACGTCGGCGCGGATCTCGTGGTCCGGCTCGTCGGGGTCCGGGAACGTGATCCACTCTCGCGGGAAGTTGAGATCCACGATCTCGTCGGTCTTGCGCGCCTTGCCTCCGGTCTTCGCAGCCACGGGCGAACCGTAGTCGGCGCGTGTGAACAGACGTCAGTCAAACGCCGATGGCACCGCCGATCGCACCGATGATCTAGCGTCGAGGCCGTGCGGCTCGGTGTCCTCGACGTGGGCTCCAACACCGTGCACCTGCTCGTCGTCGACGCGCACCCGGGAGCGCCGCCGCTGCCGTTCGCGTCGCACAAGGCCGAGCTGCGGCTCGCCGAGCTGCTCGACGGCGACGGTGCGCTGTCCGGCCACGGAGCCGAGCGGCTCGTCGCCACCGTGGGCCATGCCCGGGACGAGGCCGAGGCGGCGCACACCGAAGACCTCGTCGCGTTCGCGACGAGCGCCGTCCGGGACGCCTCCAACAGCACCGAGGTCATCGCACGGGTGCGGGACGAGACCGGCGTCGACCTCGAGGTCCTGCCGGGCGAGGCCGAGGCCCGGCTGACGTTCCTCGCGGTGCGCCGCTGGTGTGGCTGGAGCTCGGGCCGGCTCTGGGTCCTCGACATCGGCGGCGGTTCGCTCGAGGTCGCCGCCGGCACCGAGGAGGAGCCGGCGTTCGCGATGTCGCTGCCGCTCGGCGCCGGCCGGCTCACCCGCGACTGGTTCGACCGTGACGTGCCGCGCAAGTCGCAGGTCGCCGCGCTGCGCGAGCACCTGCGATCGGAGGTGGCCTCGGTCGCGCCGGGGCTGCACGGCGCCGGGGAGCCGGACCGCGTCGTCGCCACGAGCAAGACGTTCCGCTCGCTGGCGCGCATCACCGGCGCGGCCGGCTACTCGCGGGGCCCGTTCGTCCGCCGTCCGCTGCGGCGGGACGCGCTCGCGGACTGGGTGCCGCGGCTCGCGCAGATGTCGACCGAGCAGCGGGCGACCCTGCCCGGCGTGTCACCGAGCAGGGCGGGCCAGCTGGTCGCCGGCGCGTTGGTCGCCGAGGTGGCCATGGACGTCCTCGGCATCGAGGAGCTCGACGTGTGCCCCTGGGCCCTGCGCGAAGGCGTCATCCTGCGACGGCTCGACTGGCTCGCCGAGCAGTACGCCTGAGCGTTCGCCGCGGTGCGGCGACGTAGCCTGACCCCGTGACGGTCGCCCGGGTCCCGGGGGCGCGGGTAGCGCTCTCGACCGCGTCGACCTATCCGGAGAGCACCGCGGCGGCCTTCGAGCTCGCCGCGAGCCTCGGCTACGACGGCGTCGAGGTCATGGTGTGGACCGACCCGGTGAGCCAGGACATCGAAGCGCTGCGCCGCTTGTCGGACTACCACGGCGTCCCGGTGCTCGCGATCCATGCGCCGTGCCTCGTGCTGACCCAGCGCGTGTGGACGACCGACCCGTGGGAGAAGCTGCGCCGCGCGCAGAGCGCCGCGGAGCGCCTCGGCTCCGAGACCGTCGTCGTGCACCCGCCCTTCCGCTGGCAACGCGACTACGCCCGGGAGTTCGTCGAAGGCATCCAGCGGATGGCGAACGAGACCGACGTGCGCTTCGCGGTCGAGAACATGTTCCCGTTGCGGGCCCGCGGCCGGGCGGTCACGCCGTACGCCCCGGATTGGGACCCCACCGATGAGGACTACCGCGACTTCACGCTCGACCTGTCGCACACGTCCGTGAGCCAGAGCGACGCGCTCGCGATGGCCGCGACCATGGGGGACCGCCTCACTCACCTGCACATCGCCGACGGGGTCGGCACCGCCCGCGACGAGCACCTCGTGCCCGGCCGCGGCGACCAGCCCTGCGCCGAGGTGCTCGAGCAGCTCGCGGCCCGTGACTTCGACGGTCTCGTCGTCGTCGAGGTCAACACCCGCAAGGCCGAGTCGCGCGCGGTGCGCGAGGCCGATCTCGCCGAGGCGCTCGCCTACACCCGGCTGCACCTCGCCGCACCGGCGGTGACACCGGTCGCGGAGACCCAGCAACCGGCGTGAACCGGCAACCTGGTTCGCCCACCGCCTTCGACGGTCTCGTCGACGACTACGACACCTCCCGGCCGTCCTACCCGGACGCGCTGTTCGACGCGCTGCCCCCGCTCGCGGGCGCCGACGTCGTCGAGCTCGGGGCCGGCACCGGCATCTCCACCCGCGCGCTGCTCGCCCGCGGTGCGCACGTCCTGGCCACCGATCTCGGACCGAAGGTGCTGCGCCACAACGTCAACCGCTCGCCCGGACTGCCCGCGGTCGTCGCCCGCGCCGAGGCGTTGCCGTTCCGGGCCGCATCCGCCGACCTCGTGTGCGGCGCGCAGATGTGGCACTGGGTCGATGCCGCGCGCGCGTCGGCTGAGGTGGTGCGCGTGCTGCGCCCCGAGGGTGCGCTCGCGGTGTGGTGGAACGAGGTGTTCGCGGACGGGATCCCCTGGTGGGACGCGCAGCAGACACGCCTCGAGGCGGCGAACCCGCGCTACACCCGCGGCTACCGCGAGCAGGACTACGGCGCCGCTCTGCGGGCGACCGGCCGGTTCCGTGACGTCAGCGCGCCCGTGCGCATCCCATGGTCGCGGGAGCTCGACCTGTCGACCTACCTCGCGTGGCTGCGGTCCAAGTCCTACGTCGACGCGATCCCGCGTCCGGCCTACGACGACTTCCTCGCCGCGGAGGCGGCGTCGCTGACGGCCGCGTTCCCCGACGGGATGATCACCGAGCCGTTCGTCACCACCCTCTGGGTGGCCCGACGGTGAGGGCCCGACGGTGAGGACATCGTCCGTACGCTCACGCCCGTGCTGAGGACGGCGATCCTCGCCGCGGCCCGGTCGGAAACCGTGCGGCGCACGATCACGCACGCGCCGATCAGCCGTCGCGTGGTGAGGCGGTTCGTCGCCGGGGAGGACGTCGAGGACGCCGTGCGCGTCGCCCGGGCCCTGCAGGCCGACGGCCTGCACGTGAGCCTCGACCACCTCGGCGAGGACACCACCGACGCGTCCGACGCGACCGCGACTGTCGAGGCCTACGTGGGGCTCCTCGACCGGCTCGCGTCCGAAGGGCTCGCCGCCCGCGCCGAGGTGAGCGTGAAGCTCACCGCCGTCGGGCTCGACATCGACCCGGCGCTCGCCACGGCCAACGCGCTGCGGATCGTCGACGCCGCCCGCACGGCCGGCACGACGGTGACGATCGACATGGAGGGCAGCGACCTCACCGACAAGACGCTGGCCGTGGTCGCCGACCTGCGCCGCGAGGAGCCCGACGTCGGCGCCGTCCTGCAGGCGATGCTGCGCCGCACCGAGGACGACTGCCGGGCGCTCGCCGTCGCCGGCAGCCGCGTGCGCCTCTGCAAGGGTGCGTACGCCGAGCCGCCCACGGTCGCCTTCCAGGACCGTGCCGACGTCGACGCGTCCTACGCGCGCTGCCTCGGCGTGCTCATGCGCGGGCCGGGGCGACCGCTCGTCGCGACGCACGACCCCGCGCTCGTCGACCTCGCCTGCAAGCTTGCCGAGCACGAGCACCGGCCCCCGGGCTCGTGGGAGCTGCAGATGCTCTACGGCGTGCGTCCCGACGAGCAGAAGCGCCTCGTGGCCGCCGGGCACACCGTGCGGGTCTACGTCCCCTACGGCGCGCAGTGGTACGGCTACCTGATGCGCCGGCTCGCCGAGCGCCCGGCCAACCTCGGGTTCTTCCTGCGGGCCCTCGCGAGCCGCAGCTGACGGTTCGCGGCAGGGCATGATGCGGGCATGACGATCGCGCTCCTCGGCTGCGGCAAGCTCGGCGAGGCCCTGCTCGCAGGTCTCATCCGCGCCGGTCATGCGCCCGGCGACATCAGCGTCACCGACCACGCCGCCCGCATGACCGAGCTGGCCGACAAGCACGGCGTCAAAGGCCTCGACGTCGGCGACGCGGCCGCGCACGCGCAGACGCTCCTCATCGCCGTGAAGCCGCAGGACATGAAGGCGCTGCTCACGCAGCTCGCGCCGCACATCGACCCGCGGCGCCACCTCGTGGTCTCGGTCGCGGCCGGCATCCCGACGACGTACATCGAGGCAGCCCTCCCGGCCGAGACGCCGGTCGTGCGGGTCATGCCCAACACGCCGGTGCTCGTGGACCTCGGGATGAGCGCCATCGCCACCGGTGGTCACGCGACGGCCGCGCACCTCGACGCGGTCGAAGCGCTCCTCACGCCGGTGAGCAAGGTCCTGCGCGTGCCCGAGCACCAGCTCGACGCGGTGACCGCGCTGTCCGGCAGCGGCCCCGCGTACTTCTTCTACCTCGTCGAGGCGATGACCGACGCCGGCATCCTGCTCGGCCTGTCGCGCAGCGTCGCGGCCGACCTCATCGTGCAGACGGCGCTCGGCGCGGCGACGATGCTGCGCGACTCGGGCGAGCACCCGGTGCAGCTGCGCGAAGCGGTGACCTCACCCGGTGGCACGACGATCGCGGCGATCCGCGAGCTCGAGAACCACGGTGTCCGGGCGGCTCTGATCGCCGCGCTCGAAGCGGCGCGCGACCGCTCGCGCGAGCTGGCTGCCGAGCTCGGCTAGCGCGGTGGGGCGGGACCGAGCGATGGGCACCGGTTGCGAGGTCATGGTCGTCTGGGACGACGCGTTCACCGCGTACGACTTCGGTCCGTCGCACCCGCTGCGGCCGGTGCGCCTCGAGCTCACCGTCGCCCTCGCGCGGGCGGTGGGCGTCCTCGACGCCCCCGGTCTGACGATCGCCGCTCCGCGGGCGGCCGACGACGCGACGCTCGAGCTCGTCCACGACACCGACTACATCGGCGCGGTGAAGACCGCCTCCGACGACCTGCTCGGGCGCCTCGTCGTGCGCTACGGGTTGGGCACCGGTGACAACCCGGTGTTCGACCGCATGCACGAGTCATCCGCGCTCGTCACCGGGGCGAGCGTGCAAGCCGCGCAGGCCGTGTGGAGCGGCACCGCAAGCGGCACCACACTGCACGCGGTCAACATCGCCGGCGGCCTGCACCACGCGATGCCGGGCCGGGCCAGCGGCTTCTGCGTCTACGACGACCCGGCCGTCGCGATCGCCTGGCTGCTCGCGCACGGCGCGCAGCGCGTCGCCTACGTCGACCTCGACGTGCACCACGGCGACGGCGTGCAGGCCGCCTTCTACCGCGACCCGCGGGTGCTCACGGTGAGCGTGCACGAGAGCGGTCGCACCCTGTTCCCCGGCACCGGCTTCGCCGACGAGGTCGGCGAGGGTGAGGGCGTCGGCACCAGCGTCAACGTCGCGCTGCCGTACGGCACCGACGACGCCGGCTGGCTGCGCGCCGTCGGTGCCGTCGTCCCGGACGTTCTGCGCGCGTACCGCCCCGACGTGCTCGTCACGCAGCACGGCTGCGACACGCACGCGCTGGACCCGCTCGCCCACCTCGAGTGCAGCGTCGATGCGCAGTCCGTCGCGTGGGGCTGGCTGCACGCGCTCGCGCACGAGCTGTGCGGCGGGCGCTGGGTCGCACTCGGCGGCGGTGGCTACGACTGGGCCCGCGTGGTGCCACGTGCGTGGACGCACCTGCTCGCCACCGCGGCCGGGGTGACGGTCTCGGGCGCGACACCGGACTCGTGGCGCGGGCTCGTCGCCGAGCGCACGCAGCGTGACGGATTCGCGCCCACCGACCTCTTCGACGGTGTGCCCGTCACCCATGCGGCGTACGACCCGACTGCTCCGCCCGCTCACGACGGTGTCGATCATCCGGTCGATCATCGGGTAGATGCGGCCATCCGCGCCACGCGTGCGGAGGTGTTCCCGCTGCTCGGCCTCGATCCCGAGTCCCCTGCAACCGCCGCTCCGGCGCTACGCTGAACCGCGCGCCGCGGAGGGGAAGCCGTGGCGACGATGGGAAGAGGTCGCCATGCCTGCTGTGCCTGCTGGACCCACCGGGGGGAGCACGGGTCCGCGCCGGCTCGCGGAGGAGCGGTTCCTCACCGTCGCCGAGGTCGCAGCGCTCATGCGGGTCTCGAAGATGACCGTGTACCGGCTCGTGCATGACGGCGCCATCGCATCCGTGCGCGTCGGCCGCTCCTTCCGCGTCCCCGAGCAGGCCGTCCACGACTACCTCGACAAGGCCTACACCGCCGCGATGTGATCGGTGCCCGGGCCGCGCCCCCGGGGCCTCCCGTAGGCTGGATCGTCAGTTGCCCGGCGGTGGCCGGTGCGAAGCACTCGTGTCTGGAAGGTCTCGCGTGGGTTCCGTCGTCAAGAAGCGTCGCAAGCGGATGGCCAAGAAGAAGCACCGCAAGCTGCTGAAGAAGACGCGCATCCAGCGTCGCAACAAGAAGTAGGCCTTGCGGCACTAGCCTCGCCCCGTCCGCCCGTCAACGGCGACGGGCCGCTCCTGCGGGGTGCGTGGCGTGCCTGGTTGGTTGACGTTCCTGTCCGACTACGGGCTCGACGACGCCTTCGTCGGCGTCTGCAAGGGCGTCATCGCACGTACCGCACCCGACGTCCGCGTGATCGACGTCTGCCACGCGATCGGCGCCCAGGACGTGCTGCACGGCGCGTCGACGCTCGCGGAGGCGCTGCCGTACCTGCCGGTCGGCGTGCACCTCGCGCTCGTCGACCCGCCCGCGCCGGAGCCGCCGCGCATCGTCGCCGTCCGCACCGCGGACGGCTCGACGTTCGTCGCCCCCGACAACGGCATCGCCTCGCTGGGCTGGGCCGTGGCCGGCGGGGTCGAGCGGGCCCACGCGGTGAGCGAGCCGTCGCTGTGGCTGTCCGACGTGCACCGGCTGTTCCGCGGGCGCGACGTCGTCGCCCCCGTCGCCGCGCACCTCGCCGCGGGGCGCGACATCGCCGAGGTCGGCCCGCCGCTCGACCCGGACACCCTCGTGCACGTGGCCACACGGGAGCCGCGTGTGGACAGCGACCACGTGCGGGGCGAGGTGCGGGCCGTCGACCACTTCGGCAACGTCCGGCTCTCGATCGCCCGGGCCGACCTCGAGGCGGCCGGGATCGTGCTCGGAGACACCGTCGAGGTCCGGATGGACGGCCGTCAGCTGAAGGTGCCGTTCGTGCTGTCCTACGGCGACGTGGGCCCCGGCCAGCTCGCCGTCTGCGAGGACCACACCCGCCACCTCACGCTGGCGGTCAACCTGGGCCGGGCCAGCGACGCGCTGCGGGCCCGGCGGGGCGACCCGGCGGTCGTCTCCCGCGTGCCGCAGGGCTGACCCCGGGGCCTCCCGGACCGGCTGAGAGGCCGGTCACGCAGCCATCCGGGCGCAACACCGGCCGACTACCCTGCGGTGGATGCGTCCCCGTCGGGTCCTGATCACCGGGGTGAGCCGCTACCTCGGCGGCCGCCTCGCGACCCTGCTCGCCGAGGACCCGGACGTCGAGCGGGTGATCGGCGTCGACACCGTGCCGCCGAAGGCCGACCTCGGCCGCACCGAGTTCGTCCGCGCCGACATCCGCAACCCGTTGATCGCCAAGGTCATCACCACGGCCGAGGTCGACACGGTCGTGCACATGAACGTCATCGCCACGCCGCTCGGAGCCGGCGGCCGCACGGCGATGAAGGAGATCAACGTCATCGGCACGATGCAGCTGCTCGCGGCCTGCCAGAAGGCCCCGAGCGTGCGCAAGCTCGTCGTCAAGTCGACGACGGCCGTGTACGGGACCAGCCCGCGGGACCCGGCGCTGTTCACCGAGGACCTCGAGCCGCGCGCGTTGCCGAGCTCGGGGTACGGCAAGGACGCGGTCGAGGTCGAGGGCTACGTGCGCGGCTTCGGCCGCCGCCGCCCGGACGTCGCGCTGACGCTGCTGCGCTTCACCAACTTCATCGGCCCGCGCATCGACTCGCTGCTCACCCGCTACTTCCAGCTGCCGGTCGTGCCCACCGTGCTCGGCTTCGACCCGCGCGTCCAGCTGTGCCACGAGGACGACGGCATCGAGGCGCTGCTGCGCACGACCATCGAGGATCACCCCGGCATCTACAACGTCGGCGGAGACGGCGTGCTGCCGCTGTCGCAGGCGATCCGCCGCGCGGGACGGGTTCCCGTGCCGGTGCCGGGCCCGGCCGTCAGCCTCGTCGGCTCGGCGTTCCGCTCCGCGGGCCTCGTCGACTTCTCGCCCGAGCAGATGCGCTTCCTGTCGCACGGACGCGTCGTCGACACCACGCGCCTGAAGCGCGAGCTCGGCTGGGAGCCGCAGTGGTCGACCGTCGCCGCCTTCGACGACTTCCTTCGCGGGCGCAACGTCCGGCCGGTCATCGACCCCGCGGTCGTGCGCCGGACCGAGCGGCAGATCCTCACGGTCGCGACCCGCGGCCGCGCGAAGCCCGTCGCGACGTCAGGGGTGTCCGGTGCCTGAGGCCAAGGTCATCCGGCTCGACGACCACGAGGGAGGCGACCCGAAGCGCAAGCCGCGGCGCAAGGCGACGACCCCGCCGCCCGAGCTGCCCGTCATCGAAGAGCCCGAGGAGCCCACGGCGGCCGGCTGGGAGACCGCGCTCGCGGATGCGCTCGGCTTCCTGCGCCGACGCATCACCGGCGAGTACGACGTCGACGAGTTCGGCTTCGACGCCGACCTCACCGACAACGTGCTGCTCTCGGTGCTGCGCCCCCTCTACCGGTCGTGGTTCCGCGTCGAGACGCGGGGGCTCGAGAACGTGCCCGACACCGGCGGCGCGCTCGTCGTGTCCAACCACTCGGGCACCGTGCCGATCGACGGCCTGATGCTGCAGGTCGCCCTGCACGACCACCACCCGGCGCAGCGCCACCTGCGGATGCTCGCCGCCGACCTGGTGTTCCAGATGCCGCTGCTCGCGCCCACGGCCCGCAAGATGGGCCACACGCTCGCGTGCCAGCCGGACGCGGAGCGGCTGCTCTCCCAGGACGAGCTCGTCGCGGTGTTCCCCGAAGGGTTCAAGGGCATCGGCAAGCCGTTCCGCGAGCGCTACAAGCTGCAGCGCTTCGGCCGCGGCGGGTTCGTCTCCGCCGCGCTGCGCACGGGCCGCCCGATCGTGCCGGTCGCGATCGTCGGGGCCGAAGAGATCTACCCGATCGTCGCGAACCTCAAGTCGGTCGCGCGCATCGGCGGGCTGCCGTACTTCCCGATCACGCCGACGATGCCGCTGCTCGGCCCGCTCGGCCTGGTGCCGCTGCCGAGCAAGTGGATCATCGCGTTCGGCGAGCCGATCGAGACCGAGTCCTACGGGCCGGCGGCGGCCGACGACCCGATGCTCGTGTTCAACCTGACCGACCAGGTGCGCGAGTCGATCCAGCAGTCGCTGTACCGCCTGCTCATGCAGCGCCGCTCGGTCTTCTTCTAGACGGTCCTCCGGAGCTCAGGTGCCGGCGAGGCGGGACACGACCTCGCCCATGCGCTCCCACGTGCCGGCCTCGAACACGATGTAGCTGACGTCCCACTCCTCGCGGCGGCGGCGCAGCTCGTCGCACATCGCGTCGATGGTGCCGATGAGCATCACCGGGACGTGCAGCGCCTCCTCCGGCGTCACGCCGAACATGTTCGCCATGCCGTTCGCCACCGGCGCGACGTCGTCGGTCTCCATCGCGAACCCGCACAGCATCGTGATCTCGAGGTCGGCGTAGCGGTCGCCGGCCGCCTCCTTGACCCAGCCGAGCTTGCGGGTGGTCGCCGCCGGCGTGAGGTCGGGGGACACCTCGGGGCCGCCGGTGCCGCCGCGCAGGTTCGGGTTGATGCCGACGATGTCCGCCTCGCGCGCGGCGATCGACAGCACCCGCTTGCCCCCACCGCCGATGACCAGCGGCGGGTGCGGCTTCTGCACGGGCGCGGGGTGCAGCACGTCGTCGGTGAACGTGTAGTGGGCGCCGTTCGACGAGTACGGCTGCCCGGACCACAGGCCCTTCAGCGCGGCGATCGACTCCTCGAACCGGTCGACGCGCACCTTCGGCTCGTCGTAGCGGAGGCCGGTCGCGTCGTAGTCGCTCTTCATCCAGCCCGCGCCGAGCCCCACCTCGAGCCGGCCGTCCGAGAGCAGGTCGAGCGTCGCGCACTCCTGCGCGAGCAGGCGCGGGTGCCGGTAGTCGTTGCCGAACACCATCGTCCCGAGCCGCAGCGTCGTGGTCGCGTCCGCCGCCGCCATGAGGGCCGGCACCGGTGCGAGCTGGGTGGTGAAGTGGTCGGGCATCGTCAGTGCCGAGAACCCCATGTCCTCGACCTGGCGGGCCAGCGCCGCCCAGTCCTTCGCGCTGCCCGCCGTCATCGCCTGCGCGGCGAACCGGAACCTCCGCTCGTGTGCCATGCACCGACCTTGGCATGACTGACGCCGTCGCCCGCGGTTGATCAAGGACTTGTGCGGGTCCGCGAGCCGATCGGACCCGCAGTTCTCCTTGGTCGACTGCAGTTCTCCTTGATCGACTGCATCCCTTGATCGACTCGCTCACCCGCAGCGAGCCGCGGCGCGAAACCGACCGCTCACCCCGTCAGCCGTACTTCTGGCGCTCGTTCGCGTCAGCGAACGGCGACAGTCGTTCACAGCGCAGTGAGGACCTCGGCGCCGGTGTCGGTGACCACGAGGGAGTGCTCGAACTGCGCGGACCGCTTGCCGTCGACGGTGATGGCGGTCCACTCGTCCGGCCACATCTTGTGCCGCCACGAGCCGACGTTGATCATCGGCTCGATCGTGAACGTCATGCCGGGCTCGAGCAGCCGGGTGGCGCGCGGGTCGTCGTAGTGCGTGATGGTCGGGTCGGCGTGGAACTGCTCGCCGAGCCCGTGACCGACGAACGAGCGCACGACCGAGAAGCCGGCCGCCTCGGCGTGCGGCTGGATGGCGCGGCCGATGTCGCGCACCCGGGCGCCGGGCTTCACGGCCTCGATGCCCTTCTCGAGGCACTCCCGCGTCACGCGGACGAGGGCGCGCGACTGCAGGTCGCAGGCCGCTTCGCCGCCGACGAAGAACGTCGCGTTGGTGTCGCCGTGCACGCCGTCGAGGTAGACGGTGACGTCGACGTTGACGATGTCGCCGCTGACGAGCTCGGTGGAGTCCGGGATGCCGTGGCAGATGACCTCGTTGATCGACGTGCAGCAGCTCTTCGGGTACGGCGGGTGGCCGTACAGCAGCGGTGAGGGGTAGCCGCCGCGCTTGATGGTCTCCTCGTGCACGATCCGGTCGATCTCGTCGGTCGTCATGCCGGGCACGATCGCGGCGCCCGCGGCGGCGAGCACCTCGGCGGCCGCGCGGCCGGCGCGGCGCATGCGCTGGATGGTCTCCGCGTCCTTGGGCTCGCCCGCGTCACGGCGGGCGGGCATGCCCTCGCCGCGCGCGTAGGGCGGCTTCGGGATCGAGTCGGGCACGGTGCGCACCGGCGACTGCACGCCCGGCCGCACCCGCCGGCCCGTGGGGGGGAACGGCGGCGCGTCGCCGGCGGCGGCGAGGGCCGGGTCGAGGTCGGCGGCGCGGTGGCACCGCTTGTACTTGCGCCCGCTGCCGCACCAGCAGGGCGCGTTGGCCGGCAGCCGCTCGACGGTCGCCTCAGATGTTGTGGTCATGACGGCTCCAGTGTCCCTCGTGCGGTCAAACCGGGTGCGGTCAGGCCGGCGGCTTCCAGGTCAGGCCGCGTCCCACGTCGCGGAACCCGAGCCGCTCGTAGATGCCGTGGCCCATGTCGCTCGCGACCAGGCTGGCCGGCACGGTGGGCGCGGCGCGCAGCGCGGCCGCCGTCATGGCCGCCCCGATGCCGCGGCGGCGGGCCGACTCAACCACCATGACGCCGCTGACGCAGACCCCGTCCTTCCACCGCGCGGCGATCGACGTCGCCACGGGGACGCCGTCGAGCTTGCCGAGCAGCAGGCGGAGCCCGGGCACCTGGCCGGACTCGCGACCGTGGATGGAGAACGGCTCGAACCGGGCGACGCCCTCCTCGCCCATCGCCCCGCGGATGGCGGTGCGCTCGAAGACCCACACCTCGTCCGGGTTGACCGCGTGGTCGATGAACAGGCCGTCGACCTTCAGCTCCGGCACCGGTGCGGGGTCGCGCAGCATCCAGGGGTCGGCGGGAGCGGGTGTCCAGCCGTCGAGCTCGAGGTCGCCGAAGCTGTCGCGCACCTGCCCGGCCGCGATCGCGGCGGGCAGCCGGGCGCCCCGCTCGAGGGTGACGCCGGCGAACAGCAGCGGTGACGCCGGGTCGCGGCGCCACCACATGCCGTCGTCCTCGTAGGACGGCAGCTCCAGGGCCGCCAGGGCCAGCCGGTGCCAGGCGGCCTCGCCGCGCGCGCACGCGGCCACGGCCGGATCGGTCATCAGGCCGGGCGGACGATCTTGCGGCGCAGCAGCCAGCCGGCGAGGACCGCGCCGGTGAGCGCGCCCGTGCCGGCGGCGGCCGGGATGGCGACCCGCGCGACCTTGCGGCCGGTGCGCACGTCCTTCACCGCCCACCCCTGCTCCTCGGCGTGCGCCTTGAGCTCGGGGTCCGGGTTCAGGGCCATGGGGTGGCCCACCGCCGACAGCATCGGGATGTCGTTGGCCGAGTCGCTGTAGGCCGCACACCGCGACAGGTCGAGCCCCTCCCGGGCCGCCAGCGCGCGGATGGCGGCCGCCTTCGCGGGCCCGTGCAGCGGCTCGCCGACGAGGCGGCCGGTGTACTCGCCGTCCTTCACCTCGGCGACCGTGCCGAGCGCCCCGGTGAGCTGCAGCCGGCGGGCGATGAGCTGGGCCAGCTCGACGGGCGTCGCGGTCACGAGCCACACCCGCTGGCCGGCCTCGAGGTGGGCGCGGGCCAGGGCGACGGTGCCGCCGTAGACCTTGTCCGCCATGAGCTCGTCCCAGATCTCCTCGCCGAAGGCGACGATGTCCTCGACCTTCTTGCCGGCGACGAACGCCAGGGCCGCCTCACGCGTCTCGGCGAGCCCCTGGGCGTCCATCTCCTTGCCCCGCAGCCGGAAGGCCGCCTGCTGGCCCACGAAGCGCAGCAGGTCGCGCGTGGTGAAGAACCCGCGCGAGGACAGCCCGCGGGCGAAGTAGTAGATGGAGGCGCCCCGCATGAGCGTGTTGTCGACGTCGAAGAACGCCGCGGCGGTGGGGTCGGCCTCGGGCAGGACGACCGGGTCGGCGCCGACGCCCGCGGCCGCGGCGCTCGCGGCACCGGCGACCTCGCTCGCCTCGGTGGTGCGACTGCGCCGCCGGACCCGCATGGGGGACAACCGTAGTTGTCCGGACATCCCGACCGAGGCCGACGCCGGCCGGGGATGCGAACCCGGGAATGCGAAGAGGCCGCCACCCACGCGGGTGGCGGCCTC
>DASZYF010000014.1:0-3483 GCA_035545535.1 Mycobacteriales bacterium
AGCGCGGAGTGCAGCACGACCGCATCGGCGAGCCGGTGGCTGCGCAGCATCCCCATCACGGGCGTGATGCCGCTGCCGCCGGTGAGGAACAGGACCTTCGCCGGCAGGACGTCGGGGAGCACGAACTCGCCCTCGGGCTCGGCCAGCCGGACGATCGCGCCCCGGGTGAGGTGGCGGACCACGTGGTTGCTGACGGTGCCGTCCGGGATCGCCTTCACCGTGATGCGCACGCAGCCGTCGGCGGCCTGGGGGGCGGAGGTGATGGAGTAGGCGCGCCATTGGCGCACGCCGTCGACGTCGACGCCGAGCCGCAGGTACTGGCCGGGACGGTGCGCCGGCCAGGTGCGGCCGGGGCGCAGGACGACGGTCGCGGCATCGGCGGTCTCGGGGAGCACGGCTTCGACGCGGGCGCGCAGCTCGCGGCCGGCCAGGGGGTCGAGCAGGGCGAGGTAGTCCTCGGGCAGCAGGGGGTGGGCCAGCGCGGAGGCGGCGCGGCGCAGGAGAGCGGCCGCGGCGGAGGGCCGGAGCGGGGTCGCGGTCGTCATGGATGAACTCTGTCCCACACATCGGCCCGGCCTCTCGGCGTTCCGGGCGACAAACGAGAGCAGTTCTGTTGCAAACGCACAAGAACGTCAGTTGCTGACAGAGAGCGGGTGTGACCCAGGTCGCATGCGTCATGCTCTAGGTCGCGAAACGCCGCTTGGTTGCGGCGACGGGACGACGGGACGGTTGCGCGTGGGCATCGAGGTGTTGCTGGACATCCCCGCGGGGGCGCTCGCGGACCGGGTGGCGCTGGGCGCCCGGACGGGCGGGCTGACGTTCGCCGACCTCGCGGCGCGGGCGGCCGGCGGTGCCACCCTGCTTCGGGACAGCGGCGCCAAGAGCGTGGCGTTCACCGGCGTGAACGGGCCGGCGTTCAACATCGCCGTGTTCGCGGCGGCGATCGCCGGCCTGCCGATCTCGCCGCTGAACTACCGGCTGCAGGATGCGGACCTCGCCGAGCTGCTCGAGCGCCTCGATGCACCCGTCGTGCTCGCCGATGCCGACCAGGTCGCCCGCGTCGACGCCCACGCTCACGCGGTCATCACCACCGACGACTTCCTCGTCCGGTCGGCCACCGCCGCTCCGGCCGAACCGGCCTACCTCGATGACGACGCCACCGCTGTCGTGCTGTTCACGTCCGGCACGACGAGCAAGCCCAAGGGCGTCGTGCTGAAGCACGCGCACCTCACCGCCTACGTGCTGCAGACGGTCGAGCTGCTCGCCGCCGGCGACGACGAGGCGGCGCTCGTCGCCGTGCCGCCGTACCACGTGGCCGGCGTGGCGACCGTGCTCTCGAACACCTACGCGGGCCGTCGCGTCGTGCACCTGCCGCAGTTCACGCCGGCGGGCTGGCTCGACGTGGTGCGCACCGAGGGCATCACCAGCGCGATGGTCGTGCCGACGATGCTCGCCCGCGTCGTGGAGCACCTCACGCAAGGTGATGAGGTGACCGATGCGAACGTCCCCTCGCTGCGCTCGCTCGCCTACGGCGGCGCCCGCGTCCACCCAGCGACGCTCGAGCGCGCGCTGGCCGCGATGCCGACCGTCGGGTTCGTCAACGCCTACGGCCTGACCGAGACGTCGTCGACGATCTGCGTGCTCGGCCCGGACGACCACCGCGCGGCGGTCGCGTCCACCGACGACGCGGTGCGCGCGCGGCTCGCGAGCGCGGGTCGCCCCGTGCCCGGCATCGAGCTGCTGGTGCGCAAGGAGGACGGCACGGCCGCGGGCCCGAACGAGGTCGGCGAGCTGTTCGTGCGCGGCGCGCAGGTCAGCGGCGAGTACGTCGGCAGCGGCAGTGCGCTCGACTCCGAGGGTTGGTTCCCGACGCGGGACCGCGCGTGGATCGACCCCGACGGCTTCCTGTTCATCGAGGGCCGTTCCGACGACACGATCATCCGCGGCGGCGAGAACATCGCGCCGGCCGAGATCGAGGACGTGCTCACCACCCACGACGCGGTCGCCGACGCCGCCGTCGTCGGCCTGCCCGACGAGGAGTGGGGTGAGTGCATCCACGCCGTCGTGGTGCTGCACCAGGGCGCGACCGCGGACCCGGAGGAGCTGCGCGCGTTCTGCCGCGAGCGGCTGCGCGGGTCGAAGACGCCGGACTCCGTGCGCATCTGGGAGGAGCTGCCCTACACCCCCACGGGCAAGCTGCTCCGCCGCGAGATCATCGCCACGCTGACGAGCTAGTCGCGGGCTCCGACCGTGCGGCACTACCGCGGCTTCATGGCCGACAGCTCACGGTGGGAGCGCTTCCCCCTGCGGGCGGACGACATCGTGATCAGCACGCCGTCGAAGTGCGGCACGACCTGGATGCAGACGATCGTCGGCATGCTCGTCCTCGGCCGGACCGACCTCGGCCCGCTCTCCGAGCTCTCACCGTGGCTGGACATGCAGATCGAAGCCGAGACCGACGTCTTCGCGCGGCTGGCGGCCCAGGACCACCGGCGGTGGATCAAGACCCACACACCGCTGGACGGCCTGCCGGTCCGCGCCGGCGTGACCTACCTCGCCGTCGCCCGGCACCCCCTCGACGTCGCGTTGTCGGACCTGGACCACGGGCAGAACATGGACGGTGACCGCGCCCGCGCGCTGCGGGGCGCCGTCGTCGGCGAGGACCGGATCGCGGTGCGGCCGGAAGGCTTCCCCGACGACCCGGCCGAGCACCTGCGCTGGTTCATCGACAACGACCTCGAGCCGTGCGGCAGCGGCCCGTACGGACTGGCCGACTACTGCCAGCAGATCGGCACGTTCTGGGAGCGTCGTCACCGGCCCGGCGTCCACCTGTTCCACTACCAGGACCTGTGGGACGACCTCGACGGCGAGATGCGTCGCGTCGCGGCGGCGCTCGGCATCGACGTCGACGAGAGCACCTGGCCCGAGGTCGTCGCGGCCGCGACGCTGGACGCGATGCGCGCGCGGGCCTCCGAGGTCGTGCCGAACGCGAACGCCGGCCTGTGGCGGGACGACCGCGCGTTCTTCCGGCAGGGCGGAAGGCGGCACTGGGGATCGCTGCTGAGCGCGGCCGACGTCGAGCACTTCCACGCGCGCCTCGACGAGCTCGCCGGCCCGGCCGCCGGCTGGGTCCTCGAGGGCCGCCGCCGCCTCGACTGACCGCCCCGCGTCGCGCCCATCGGCGCAAGATCGCCGCCCACCGCGACCTGCCCGCCGTACGTCGCGCTCAGCGGCGCAAGATCGCCGCCCACCGCGACCACCCCGCCGTACGTCGCGCTCAGCGGCGTGGGTTGGCGCAACCGGGGCTTCGAGGCGGTGCCCAGGTCAACGCGGCGACAACGCAGGACCGTGACCCGGCCGCGCCGGCTGCGCGCCCTTTCGAAGACCTGACATCCGTGTCAGCATCGGGGCCGTGACGGTCACCGACACGGACGACCCGTACGCCGCGTTCGACCCGATGAGCCAGTTCGTCGGGACGGTCGC
>DASZYF010000015.1:0-5543 GCA_035545535.1 Mycobacteriales bacterium
GGTGATGCCGCGTTCCTTCGCGTAGCGCTGCAGCCCGTCGATGGCGTTCTTGCTGCCGCGCCACGGCGAGACGATGATGCGGCTGATACCTGCTGCGGCGTAGGCCTTCACGTCGTCCTCGGTCGAGGCGACGCCGCCCACCGTGAGCGTGATCGCGTCCGGGTCGCGGCCGGCGCCTTCGGCGGCCTTCCGGATCGCCGCGACCCGCTCGACGACGTTGCCCGGCGAGTCCTCCATGCCGAGCCAGCCGTCGCCGATGCGGCCCGCCCGCGACAACGCCACCGGCGAGTAGCCCCCGATGTGGAACGGGATGCTGCCCTGCACCGGCTTGGGTTCGAAGACGACGCGGTCGAAGTCGAAGAACTCGCCGTGGTGCCCGACGGCCGCCTTCGGCTCCCCGGCCCAGAGCGCGCGGCAGACGGCGATGCACTCCTCGAGGCGACGGCCGCGACTCTTGAAGTCGACGCCGGTGGCGGCGTACTCGTGCTCGTTCCAGCCGGCGCCCACGCCGAAGTCGAAGCGGCCGCCGCTGATGTGGTCGAGCGTCTGCGCGAGGCGGGCGGACACGAACGGGTGCCGCAGCGCCAGGTTGTAGACGTAGGTGCCCACCCGGATGGTCGACGTCGCCTGCGCGATGGTCACCATCCACATGAGCGCGTCGTACGTCGGGATGGTCGGGTCGACCGGCGGGTGGCCGTCGGAGTAGGGCGACATGCCGTCGAAGCCCGCCGTCCACACGAGGTGCTCGGGGAACCACAGCGAGTCGTAGCCGAGCTCCTCGGCGGCCTGCGCGACCTCGGCCTGCAGGTCGTAGCGCACGCGCAGCGCGACTCCGAACTTCATGTCCGCCAGCTCCCGTCGGCGTTGTGCCGCCAGCCGGCGGCGGCGAGCGTGCCGCCGTCGACGTGCACGGTCGATCCGGTGATGAACTGCGAGAGGTCGCTCGCGAGGAAGACGATGGGGCCGGCGGCGTCGTCGGGCTCGCCGAGGCGGCCGATCGGCGCCGGGTCCGCTCCCTCGAGGAAGCCGACGCCCGGGGTCTTGATGAGGTCAGGGGCGACGGCGTTGACGCGGATGCCGCGGTGCCCGAGCTCGAGGGCCAGCGTGCGGCAGAGCTGATCGACCCCCGCCTTCGCGGCCGAGTAGATGGCGAACTCCGGCGCGGCGCGGTGCGCTTCCACCGTCGTCACGTTGATGACGCTCGCGCGGTCGACCAGCAGCGGGATGAACGCGCGCGTGACCCACACGACCGAGAGCAGGTTCTCGCGCACGAGCGCGTCGTCACCCTTGGGGTTGATCGCGTCGAACCCCGAGCGGAACCCGCCGCCCGCGTTGTTCACCAGGACGTGCACGTCGCCGAACGCGGCGCGCGTCGCGTCGCGGAACGCGTCGATGACCTCCGGCACCCGCACGTCGCCGACGTGGCTGAGGCAGCGGCGGCCGAGCTGCTCGACCTCGGGGACGAGCGCGGCGAGGCCCGGTTCGTCCCGATCGATGACCGCGACGTCGGCGCCGAACGCGGCTAGCGCGACGGCGGCGGCGCGACCGATGCCGGACGCCGCGCCGGTGACGACCGCGACGCGCCCGTCGAGCCGGACGGACCCGGGGGTGAGGCTCACGGACCGAACCTAGCCATGACCTGACATGCGCGTCAGGGAACGTCAGCGGCCGCGACGCCGGATGTCGCGGTTCACCGAGGCCTGCCAGCCGCGCAGGCTCCGGCCGCGGATGCGGTTGTGCCCCGGGCCCACGCCGGGCGGACGCGGAGGCTTCTTCCACGCGACCGCGAAGACGAGGACCGCTCCGATCGCCAGCACGATGGCGAGCACGACGTAGCCGCCCACCGCCCGAGTGTGACGCGCAGCCTGGTTGGATGACGAACGTGTCAGTCGGCCCGCCGAAGGCGGTGGGACGCTCCACCCCCACCGCCGGAGGCGTCATGGGCATGAGTGCACTGGCGGAGCCCGACACCTACGGTCGGCTGGGCGTCGCGGTCGCCGACGCGCCGGTGAGCGGCCGGCTCGACGTCAGCACCGTCGGCTGGCTCACGGTCGAGGGCGGCGCCGGCGAGCTGACCGTCGACGGCACGACCGTCGCCGTGCCGGCGCGCAGCCGCTGGGAGGGGCCGGGCTGGTCGGCGCTGCTCGCACCCGGCGCGACCTTCGACGTCACCGGCGGCCTGCACGCGACGCTCGTCTGGCGGGTCACGCACGAGCGCACGAGCACGCGGCTGCTCGACCCGGCCGACGTGGTCGTCGAGGAGCGCGGCGACGGTCCGACGAAGCGCACCGTGCGCACCTACCTGCCCGAGGGCCCGCTCGTGTGCGGCGAGACGCTGAACCCGCCCGGCGGCTGGTCGTCCTACCCCCCGCACCGGCACGAGCAGGAAGAGGTCTACCTCTACCGCTTCAACCCGCCCGAGGGCTTCGGGATCGCCGCGTGCTACGACACCGACGGCGGGCACGACCCGCGGCCGCAGCTGCTGCGCGACGGCGATCTCACGCGCATCACGCACGGCTACCACCCGGTCGTCGCGGCACCGGACGCGGCGATGTACTACCTCTGGGCGATCGCGGGGAAGCCGGACACCCGCACCGACCCGATCTACAGCTGAGGAGCACGCGTGGACGTCGGCTTCATCGGACTCGGCGTGATGGGCCTGCCGATGGCCCGCCACCTGGTCGACGCGGGGCACAGCGTCACGGTCGCGTCGCGGTCGCGCGGACCGGTCGATCAGGCCCTCGGGTTCGGTGCGCGCGACGGCGGAGGCGCGGCCGGCGTGGTGCGCGCCAGTGACGTGACGTTCCTCTGCGTGCCGAACTCCCCCGACGTCGAGCAGGTCGTCACCGACCTCCTGCCGGCGCTCGCACCGGGCAAGACGGTCATCGACTGCTCGACCATCTCGCCCGACGTCGAGCGCGCGCAGCACGAGCGCGTCGCCGCCGCCGGCGCGAAGTACCTCGACGCCCCGCTGTCCGGCGGGAGCATCGGCGCGCAGAAGGGCACCCTCACGCTGATGGTCGGCGGTGACGAGGCGCTGACCGACAGCCTGCGGCCGCTGCTCGACGCGTTCAGCTCGCTCGTCGTGCACGTCGGCGGCCCGGGCATGGGGCAGGTCGTGAAGATCTGCAACAACCTGATCTACGCCGCCCAGATGGTCGCGACCGCGGAGGCGTTCACGCTGGCGAAGAAGAGCGGCGCCGACCTCGCGAAGGCGTACGAGGTGTTCACGCACGCGACCGGCGACTGCGTCGCGGTGCGCACACGCGTGCCGTTCGAGGGCGTGATCCCGGACTCCCCCAGCAGCAACGGCTGGGCGCCCGGCTTCATGACCGACCTCATGGCGAAGGACGTCGACCTCGCGCTCGACTACGCGGTGGGCCAGGGCGTTCCGGTGCTGTCGGCGGCCCAGGCGCGGCAGGTGCTCGCGGCCGCGCAGCAGGCGGGCTACGGGCGCGAGGACTTCAGCGCGCTCGGCAAGGTGATCCGGGGGCTCGCCGGTGTCTGACCTGCGGACGCCTGATCTGTTGGGCCACCTGTTCGCCGAGGACGGTCGCACCGTGGTGCTGGCGGCGGACCACCGGGCGCGCGGCGTCATCACCATCGAGAGCTACGACGGCTACCTGACCGCGCTGCGCGGAGCGCTCACGCACTGCGACGCGCTGATGGCGAGCCGGCAGCCGCTGGCCGACCTGCAGGGAGATCTCGGCGAGCGGCCGGGCTTCCTCTCGCTCAACCGCGCCGGTCTCGCGGGGACGGTGTTCGAGCTCGACGACCGGCTGGTCGCCAGCGCCGAGAGCGCGGTGGCGATGGGGTGCCGGGGCGCGAAGATCATGACGCGCATCGACCGCGACCACCCGAGCGGCGCCGCGCAGCTGGAGCTGCTCGGGCACAGCATCGAGGAGTGCGCGCGGGTGGGGCTCGCGCTGATGGTCGAGCCGCTGTCGTGGACCAACGGGCGCATGGACCGCACCACCGAGGGCATCGCGTACGCGGCGATGGTGGCGCACGACATCGGCGCTCCGCTGCTGAAGGTCCCGGTGCCCAACGACATCCCGGACGGCGAGGCGCGGGTCGAAGCGGTCGCGCGCATCGTCGGCTCCGTCGGCGTGCCGGTGCTGTTCCTCGGCGGACCGCGCGGCAGCGCGCGCGACGTGCTGCTTGCCGAGGTGCGCGACGCCATCGCGGGCGGCGGGGCCGGGCTCGCCATCGGCCGCGGTGTGTACCAGGACGACGACCCCGCCGAGATGGCCCGCCTGGTCGCCGCGATCGTCCACCCCGACCGCTGACGATGCCGTGACCGGGGAGCGGGTGCTGACGCTCGACCTCGGGACGTCGGCGGTGAAGGCGACGCTGTGGCAGCGCGACGGGATCGTCGCCCGCGGTCGCGCGCCGGTGGTGACGCGTCACCCCGAGCCGGGCTGGGCCGAGCAGGACGCGGACTCGTGGCTCGCCGCCGTGCAGGGCGCGCTGGGTGACATCGCGCTCGACGGCGTGCGCGCGCTCGCGTTCTCGAGCCAGCGCGAGACCGCGGTGTGCTGCCACGACGACGGCACGCCGCTGCGACCGGCGATCCTCTGGAGCGACACCCGGCCCGAGGACTGGGTCGAGCGCGTGCACCCCGAGCTCTGGGCGCGCACGGCCTGGCTCGCGTACCCGCGCGACTGGGTGCTGCACGCCCTCACCGGCGTGCGGCTGTGCGATCCGTCGATCGCGCTGCTCGCCCGCGATGAACCGCGCGAGCGCATCGCGCCCATCGCCCCGAGCACCACGGTCGCGGGCAGCTGGGACGGGATCCCGGTGGTGCTCGGCGGCGGCGACCGCGCGTGCGAGGTGCACGGCACCGGCGCGACGGCGGGCGCGCCGATGCTGTCGTGGGGCACGACGGCGAACGTCACCGTGCCGGGCGCGCACGACGTGAGCGGAGGGCGTCGCTCGACCGGCCTGCACGGTGAGCCGCTCACCGAGCTCGGGCTCGCGGGTGCGGGCAGCGCGCTCGGCTGGCTCGCCGCCCTGACGGGCGTGCCCGCGGACGAGCTCACCCGCCTCGCCGCCGATGCGCCACCGGCGCACGCCCGCGCCCTGCCCTACCTCAACGGCGCCCGCGCGCCGCACTGGCGCCCCGACGTGCGGGCCACCTTCGCCGGGCTCGACCTCACCTGCGGCCCGGGCGCCCTCGCGCGGGCGCTCTACGAAGGGGTCGCGCACGACGTGCGCCGCTGCCTCGAGAAGCTGGACGGGGTGACCGAGCTCAACGCGGCCGGCGGCGGCGCGGACGATGCGGTGTGGCGCACCGCGGTCCCCGCGATCACCCGCCGGGCGCTGCAGCACCGCGCGACGAGCGAGGCGGCGAGTGCCGGCGCGGCCTTGCTGGCCGCCGAGGTGGTGGGGCTCGACTGGTCGCGCGACGAGCTCAACCCGCTCGCCGCGCGCGACGAGCCCGACGTCGACCTCGTCGCGGCCTACGCCGTCCAGGCCGCCGCCCACGACGCCCTCCTCGCCCGCGCCCTCTCCTGACCGGTCGACATCGGCTTTGTGGCAGA
>DASZYF010000016.1:0-3340 GCA_035545535.1 Mycobacteriales bacterium
GGGCAAGCCCGGCCGCACCTACAGCGTCGCGGTCGCGGCGATCGACAACGCCGGCCACCTCAACGTGAACGTCGCCGACACCGACGTCACCCTGCCGTTCGACGACAAGGCCAACCAGCTCAGCAAGGCGTGGTCGCACAAGACGAACGGCAAGGCCTACGCCTCGACCGTCTCCGTCGCGTCGAAGAAGGGCACGCTCGCCAAGCTGACCGTGCAAGGAACGGTCGTCGGCATCCTCGTGGACTACGGGCCGAAGAACGGCATCCTGCAGCTGAAGGTCGACGGCAAGGTGGTCAAGACCATCGACACCGGCGGCACCACCCGCTGGGCCGTTCCGGTCACGGTGACGCGCAAGGCCGGAAAGCACGTCGTCACCGTGACCGTGCTCGGGACGCACAAGCACGGCAGCACGGCCCAGGTGCTCCTCGACGGATTCATCGCCCACTGATGCGTTCGGCCCGTCCGCTCGCGGTGCTGCTGGGAGCCGCGCTCGCGCTCCCGACCACCGCGGCGGTGGCCGGAGCGCCGGCGTCCACGGGCACCGTGCAGCTCGCCGTCGCGCTGCCGACCGCGGATCGCACCCACCTCGCGAGCGCACAGGCCCGCGCGGTCGCGAACGTCATGACGACGGCGCGCGCGCTCGGCCTGTCGGTCCGCTCCGACGGCACGCTCGTCGAGGCGACGGCATCGCCGCGCGTGCTGACCGGCCTGTTCGGCTCCGCGCGCGACCGGGTCCCGGCGGCGCTGGCCGGCATCGTCACCGCCGTGAGCGATCCCGCGCAGCACGACCACCCGCTGCACGCCCGTGCCGCCCGCGCTGATGGCGACCCGCCGGGCGCGACCACGCCGGCGGAGCTGGACACCGCGTACGGACTGCCGGCTCCGACGCAGACGCCGCCGACCGCGGCCGAGCTGGCGGCCGCGCCGATCGTCGCGACCGTGCAGTTCGCCAACTGGCACGCGCAAGACCTCACCGACTACGCGCAGAACGAGCACATCTACACCGACGCGGGCTACTCCCCCGTCACCGCGGGTCAGCTCACCCAGGTGAACCTCGGCGTCGCGCCGTACAACGACCGGGTGCCCGACCAGGTCGACGCCGCGGATGAGGTGGCGCTGGACCAGGAGGCGCTGCTCGGCGCCGCGCCGCAGCTGCGTCAGCGCACCTACCTCGCCGACAACTCGACGTCCGGCTTCATCAAGGCCTACGACGCCGTGCTGCGCGACGTCGTCAGCAACGGCCTGCCGATCACCGTGCTGTCGACGTCGTGGGGCGCCTGCGAGCTCAAGGGCAACCGGCTGTCGACGATGGTCGCGCTCGAGCAGAGGCTGCGCGCCCTCACCGCTGCGGGTGTCACGGTCGTCGCGGCCGCCGGTGACTCCGGTCGCTACGACTGCAGCAACGATGCGCCGGGCCAGGTCGACAACACCGATGCGGTGGACTTCCCGTCGTCGTCGCCCTTCGTGCTGGCCGTCGGCGGCACCGCCCACACCGTGGCCAGCCCCCCCGTCCCCGACATCGCCTACGACGAGTACGGCGTGCACACCGGCTCCCAGAGCTTCCGCGGCTACGGCAGCGGCGGCGGCGTGAGCAAGGTCTTCAACCGGCCTGTGTGGCAGGCCGCCGTCGCGGTCAGCGACGACGGCCGCATGGTGCCGGACCTCGCGGCGGACGCCGACGTCGATTCCGGCATCCGTACGTGGCACGACGGCCTCGGCAGCGTCGTCGGCGGGACGTCGCTGTCCGCTCCGCTCATCGCCGGTCAGCTCGCGTGGACCGAGCAGCTCCAGGGGCTGCACGGCGTCGGCGACGTGCATGCGGCGATGTACCGCGCGCCGCAGGGCTTCACCGACGTGACGCAGTCGCCGTCGGCTTTCGGCAGCGTCATCCGCAAGGTGCGCGTGGGCTACGACGAGGCGACCGGCCTCGGCACTCCCCGGTGGAACGTGCTCGGCCCCCTGCTCGCCGCCCCCGCACCGGCCGCACCCACGGCCGCGACCGTGACCGCGGACGCGTCCACGGTGGGCAACGCCGTGCCGCTCGTCGTGACCGCTCCCGACGGCGCGCAGCCGCTGCGCTGGTACGTCGGCGCGGGCACGGACCCGGGCTGCTGGGGCATCGGCAGCCCATCGACCCCGACGTCCGCCACGGTCGTCGACGGGCCACAGCGCATCTGGGTCCGCTACACCGACTCCTCACTCGTGTGCAGCGCCCCGGCCACCACCGTCACGGTCGCGCCGGTGGACGAGCGTCGCGCGCGCCGGCAGGGCGCCTGGCAGCCGAAGGCCGCGCAGAGCGCGTTCCGGCACACCCTCCTCGTCACCGGGGCGAACGGCGCGCGCATCTCGCACGCCGCCTCCGGGACGACCTTCGGCGTCGTCGTGGTCAGCGGACCGGGCCAGGGGCGCGTCCAGCTGCTGCTCGACGGCCGGCTCGTGCGCACCGCGAACCTCGGGCGAGGTCCCCGACAGTTCGGCACGCTCCTGGCCGTGACCCCCCGCCGCCCCGGCCGCCACACGCTCACGCTCCGCGTGCTCGGCACTGCGCACCGCACGGTCGCGGTCGACGGCTTCTTGGTGACCGCATGACCGAGGACAGCCCGTTCCGCTGCGGCTTCGTCGCGTTCGTCGGCCGTCCCAACGCCGGCAAGTCGACGCTGCTGAACGCGCTCGTCGGGACGAAGGTCGCGATCACCAGCGGCAAGCCGCAGACCACGCGCCGCGCCGTGCGCGGGATCGTGCACCGCCCCGAGGGTCAGCTCGTCGTCGTCGACACCCCCGGGCTGCACCGCCCCCGCACGCTGCTCGGACAGCGCACCAACGCGGTCGCGCACGACGCGCTCTCCGACGTCGATGTCGTCGCGCTCTGCATCCCGGCGGATGAGCGCATCGGCCCCGGCGACCGGTTCATCGCCGAGCAGCTCGCCGCGCTCGAACGCTCCCCCACGCTCGTCGCCGTCGTCACCAAGACCGACACCGTGCCATCCGCCCGCGTGGCCGAGCAGCTCCTCGCCGCGAGCGAGCTCCTCGACTTCGCCGAGATCGTGCCGACCAGCGCCGTGGAAGGTCATCAGGTCGACCTGCTCGCCGAGCTGCTGATCGCGCTCATGCCCGAAGGGCCGGCGCTCTACGGCGACGACGAGCGCACCGACACCCCCCTCGACGTGCAGGTGGCCGAGCTCGTGCGCGAGGCCGCGCTCGAGGGTGTGCGGGACGAGCTCCCGCACTCCCTCGCCGCTGAGGTCGAGGAGATGCTGCCGCGCGAGGGCAAGGACCTGCTCGACGTGCGGGTGACGCTCTACGTCGAGCGCCCCACGCAGCGCGCGATCGTCGTCGGTCG
>DASZYF010000017.1:0-33044 GCA_035545535.1 Mycobacteriales bacterium
TCGTGCCCATCGACCAGGCCGCGGCCGCGCCGGGACCGCCGCCCGCACACGGCCGCACGAGCCCGCAGCGCCCCGCGCCGCGCCTCCCGTCGGCGACCCAGGGTCCGGCCGCGCTGGGGCTCGACCTGTCCGGGCTGCGCCTGCGCGTGACCGCCGTCGGCATCCCCGCGCTCGCCCGGGCCGCCTACGTCCGCGCGGCCGCGAGCGCCGACGCCGCGAAGCCCTCGTGCGGGCTCACGTGGCAGCAGCTCGCCGCGGTCGGCTACGTCACCTCCGAGCACGGCAGCCGCGGCGGCCGGCACCTCACGGCCGCCGGTGAGGCCCCGACTCCGCTGTTCGCCCCCCTGCTCGACGGCCACGCGGGCATCGAGTACGCCGACTCCGACCACGGCGCGCTCGACGGGAGCAGCAGGTTCGACCGTGGAGTCGGGCCGTTCGCGATCGTGCCGTTCGTCTGGCGCACCTGGGGTGCCGACGGCAACGGCGACGGCGTCCGAGACCCGCAGCAGATCGACGACGCCGCGCTCACGGCCGCCGACTTCCTCTGCGTCGCGACGCCGACGGTGCGCACCGGGGCCGGGTTCCACGCTGCGCTGCACACCTACGACTCCGACCTCGGCTTCGCGCAGACCGTCGCCGACGTCGCGCGTACCTACGCCGGTCTGCCCGCGCGGACGATCCTGCCGGCGCCGAAGGCCAAGCACCGCAAGCGAGCCCAGCCACGGGTCGCGACCGCAGCGGTGTCGGGGGGCTTCGGCACGTCACCGTGACGCTCCGGACATCTCCCGTCCGCCGGCCGGCGGCAGGGTGTGGATCGCGAGGTGCGGTGCTCCGGACCGCAGGGGCGCCCGGTGGACACATCCGGCGGGCGGGTACGGTCCGCGCGTGGGAGAGAGGCGTGTCTCGCGCTCGACGGTCGTCGCCGCTCCGCCCGACGCCGTCTTCGCCCTGCTCGCCGACCCCCGCCGGCACCCCGACTTCGACGGCTCCGGCATGGTGCGCCAGGCCTTCCACGCACCCGAGCGGCTGAGCCTCGGAGCGCACTTCGGCATGCGCATGCGGCTCGGGCTGCCCTACCCCGTGAAGAACACCGTCGTCGAGTTCGAGGAGGGGCGTCGCATCGCGTGGCGGCACTACGGCCGGCACGTCTGGCGCTACGAGCTGGAGCCGGTGCCGGGCGGTACCCGCATCACGGAGACCTTCGACTGGTCGAGCGCGCTCTCGCCGCTCGCGCTCGAGAAGAGCGGGTTCCCGGCGAAGAACCTGCACGCGATCGAGGCGACGCTGGCCCGGTTCGAGGAGCTGTTCGGCACCCTCCCCTGATGTGCCCGCGCGGAACGACGAACCGCCCGTCCCCCAGCGGGGCACGGGCGGTTCGCGTCGTGGTCGGGCGCAGCGCCTAGAAGACCGCGGCGCTCTTCGGGGTGCCGACTCCGGTCGGGCCGTCGTAGCCGGAGCCGGCCGTGCAGAGCTTGCTGTTGCTGCACGAGCCGTTGGTCCCGCTGGTCACGTCGTGGAACGAGCCGGCCGGAGCCGCGTAGATGAGGTTCGGGCCGTTGATCGCCGTGGTGCTGCCGCCCTGGGCGTAGATGGCGGCGATGAGGGGGCTCGAGAGCGACGTGCCGCCGACCTCGACCCACCCGCTCTGGCCGGTGGTGTCGTAGACCGCGAGACCCGTGGCGGGGTCGGCGACCGCGGACACGTCGGACACGATGCGCTTGGCGCAGCCGCTGATCGTCGGCTGGCCGGCCGGCCGGTTCTCGTACGCCGAGCAGCCCGAGCCGGTGCCGGCGGGGTTCTGGCCGAGGAGCTTCTGCACGAAGCTCGGCGCCGCGCCCCACACGGTCTCGCTGTTCCACGTGTTGTTGCTGTTCACGACGAGGTGCGTGCCGCCGACGGACGTGACGGTCGGGGCCGCGGCCGGGTACTCCACGCCGTAGCCCGAGTCACCGGCGCTGACGGTGATGGCGATGCCCGGGTGGGTGTAGTAGGTGGCCGTGGTGGTGGGGTCGCTGGAGGACTCGGCGCCGCCGTAGGAGTTGCTGATCGCCACGACGTGCTTGCCCGCGGGGTCGAGGTAGGCCGCCGCCTTGTTCACCGATGCGCCGAGGTCGGCGGTCGTGGCGCTGTTCGCCTCGACGAGCAGGATGCGGCAGGCCGGGCAGGCCGCCGTGACCGCGTCGAGGTCGAGCGACTCCTCGAGCGCCCAGCCGCTGTCCGACGCCGGCAGGGCGGCGCCCTCGCCGACCTTCGTGAGAATGCAGCCGACCGTGCCGTCGGTGCAGTTGGACAGCCCCCAGGAGCTGCGGTAGGTGGCGAGGTCGCTCGCCGCGGTCGGGTCGTCGTAGGCGTCGACGACCGCGACGGTCGGGCCGGTGCCGACCCCCGCGGCCGGTGTGAGGCCGTAGGCGCCCTGGATCTGCGCGGGGCCGTACCCGCTGCCGGAGGGCGCGGCGTGCGGGTGCACCGTGACGTTCGCGGAGTCGTTCGTGATCGCGTTGCACGCGGCGTGCCCCGTGACGGGCAGGCCGCAGACGCGGGTGAGGTGCAGGCCGTCGACGACGGCCGAGACGGCGTCCTGGTGGGTGCCGACGACGGGGCCGCTGCTCGCACCGGCGCTGGGGACCGCGGCGATCCCCGCCGCAGCGGCGAGGGCGGCGCCGAGGGTCGCGGGGAGCAGCCGGCGCATCACCGTGCGGGCGCGCGCGGTCGGCCGGGCTGCGGGGGTTGGGGCGACGGACATCCGAGTCCTCCGGGGCAGGTGGGTCGGGCTCCCGACGCGGGGGTTGCGGGGGTCGCCGGCCGGTGGGTGGTGGCGAGCAGTGTGCCCGGAATGTCACAGATCGGCCAACACCACGGCGATGATCACCCAACGGACCCGCCGGTGGCGATGTGGCCCAGATCACGGTTGACGCTGATAACTTGACGTCGCTAACTTAGCGCCATGCTCGCTCGCACCGGACGCTTCGCGCTCCGCCGCCGCCGCCCGATCCTGCTGGTCACCCTGCTCCTGCTCGTGCTGGCCGGCGCCGTCGGCGGCGCGGTGGCCAAGCACCTGTCCGCCAACGGCGGGTTCGACGACCCGTCGTCACCCTCGCTGCGGGCCTCCGCCGCGCTCCAGCAGCTCGGCGCCGGCGCCCCGCAGTACGTCGTGGTCGTCACCCCGCACGCCGGCAGTGCCACGGGCGGGGTCGCGAGCGAGGCCGCCACCGCGCAGGGCGAAGCGTTCACCCGCGACCTGCGCGCCCGCGTCCAGGCCGTCGCCGGCCCGCAGGCGGCGGCGTCGGTGCTGTCCTACTGGACCGCCGGGAAGCCCGCCGCGCTCGCGAGCACCGACGGCCGCGAGGCGATCGTGTCGGCCCGGCTGTCCGACGACGACGACACCGCGGTCAAGCGGGGGAAGGAGATCTCGAAGGGGCTGCACGCGGTCGCCGCGAAGGACGGCGTCGACATCGTGATCACCGGCCGGGCCGCGGTCTTCGGCGAGGTCAGCACGCGCATCGAGCACGACCTCGTCACGGCCGAGTCGATCGCCATCCCCGTCACCGCGATCCTGCTCATCCTCGTCTTCGGCTCGGCGATCGCCGCGCTGCTGCCGCTCGCGATCGGTGTGCTCTCGATCCTCGGCTCGTTCGCGGTGCTGCGCATCCTCGTGTCGTTCACCGACGTGTCCGTGTACGCGACGAACCTCGCGACCTCGCTCGGCCTCGGGCTGGGCATCGACTACGGCTTGTTCATCCTCACCCGCTACCGCGAAGAGCTCGCCGCCGGGCGCGATCAGCAGGACGCGATCGTGCGCGCGGTGCGCACCGCCGGTCGCACGGTGCTGTTCTCCGCGGTCACGGTCGCCGCCGCGCTCGCGTCCCTCATGGTGTTCCCGCTGTACTTCCTGCGCTCGTTCGCCTACGCCGGAGTGGCGGCGACGATGATCTCGGCCGCGGCCTCGCTCGTCGTCCTGCCGGCCCTCATGGCGGTGCTCGGAAGCCGGCTCGACCGCTACGACCTGCGCAAGCCGGTGCGACGGCTCCTGCGCCTCGGTCCGCCCCGGCCCGCCGGCCTCGGCCCCGAGGACGGCGGGATGTGGCACCGCATCGCGAGCTTCGTGATGAAGCGCCCCGTCATACTCGGTGGCACGGTCGTCGCCGTCCTGCTCGTCGTCGGAGCGCCGTTCGCGAAGGTGTCGTTCGGCCTGCCGGACGACCGCGTCGAGCCGGCGTCGGCTGAGGCGCACCAGGGCGCCGACCTCCTGCGCAACGACTTCTCCAGCAACGTGTCCGAGGGCCTCTACGTCGTGGCGAAGGGCTCCCCCGCGAGCAACGCACAGCTCACCTCCTACGCCACCGCACTCTCATCAGTGGCCGGTGTCGATCACGTGGACGCGCTGACCGGGACGTTCGCGCACGGCCGGCTCGTGGCGCCTCCCGGCATCGAGTCCAGGCTGTTCGCGACGCCCGGCGGGGCGTGGCTGCGCATCGCTCCGTCGGTCGAGCCCTACTCGAAGGCCGGCGAGCAGGTCGTGCACAAGATCCGCGCGGTGCCGTCGCCCTTCGACGGGGCCCTGCTCGGAGGCGACTCCGCGCAGCTCGTCGATTCCAAGCACGCCATCGGCGGAGCGCTCCCCTGGGCCGCCGGGATCATCGTCGCGACGACCCTGCTCGTGCTGTTCCTGTTCACCGGGTCGGTCGTGCTGCCCTTCAAGGCGATCGTCATGACGCTGCTGTCGCTCTCGGCGACGTTCGGCGTGATGGTCTGGGGGTTCCAGCGCGGCCACCTCGCCGGCCTGCTCGGGTTCACCCCGACCGGGACGCTCGACACCACCACGCCCGTGCTCGTCTTCTGCGTCGCGTTCGGCCTGTCGATGGACTACGAGGTCTTCCTGCTCTCCCGCATCCGCGAGGAGTACGTCGCCACCGGCGACAACGAGCACGCGGTCGCGTGGGGGCTCGAGCGGACCGGGCGGCTCGTGACCGCCGCCGGTGGGCTGCTCGCGCTCGTGTTCATCGCGTTCACGTCGAGCACGATCACGTTCATCCAGCTGCTCGGCGTCAGCGCGGCGCTGGCGATCATCATCGACGCGACGCTCGTGCGCGCCGTGCTCGTGCCGTCGTTCATGCGGCTCATGGGGACAGCCAACTGGTGGGCGCCGGCGCCGCTGCGGCGGCTGCACGACAAGATCGGCCTGTCGGAGGCGACCGACGACGATGGCGCAGTGATCGCGGCCGGCCAGGAGCTGGTGAACGCGTGACGACTGCTCCGGCGACGCCCCGCACCCGGGCCCGCCGCGGCGAGGGCGACCGGCTCCGCGACGAGCTGCTGGAAGCGACCGAGCAGCTCCTCGTCGAGGCCGGCGAGGCGGCCGTCACGGTGCGCGCGGTCGCCGCCCGCGTCGGCGTCTCCACCCCCGCCGTGTACCTGCACTTCGCGGACAAGCAGGCGCTCCTCGACGCCGTCTGCCTCGCGACGTGGGTCGGGCTCTCCGCCGCGATGCGCGCGGCCGCCGAGGGCATCGCCGACCCGTTCGAGGCGCTCCGCCGGCGCGGCCTGGCCTACGTGCAGTTCGGCCTCACCCACCGCGAGCAGTACCGCGTGCTGCTCATGCGGCCGCACGTCGACTGCACCGATCCGGACTGCCCCGTGCTCGCGGCGGGCCAGCGGGCCTGCGACGAGCTGACCGCCGCGGTCGAGCGCTGCGTCGAGCAGGGCGTGTTCCGGGTCGCGGACCCGTCGGACACGACGCTCGCGCTGTGGGCCGCAGCGCACGGCGTCGTCAGCCTCGTCATCAGCGGCGCCATCCCGGCGATGGAGCGGGCCGACATCGACGCGCTCGCGGCCATGGCCATCGAGATGGCCGGGCTCGGCGCGGCGCTGCGCACCCGCCTGCCCGACGATGCCGATGACCGGGGCATCTGCAAGGACAGCGCCGCGCTGGTCGCGGGCCTCGACCTCCTGGCTGTGGGGTTGCCGCAGGGCTGAGCCCTACGCGCCGTCCGCCCACACCTCGCGGCCGGCGCGGGTGCGCTCGTCCGCCTTCATGCGGGCTTCGAAGACGTGCTTGCGGCCGCCCGCGAGCGCGTCGCGGGCCGCTTGTTCCACGTCCCGGAAGACCGACCAGTACCCGGTGTCGTACTCCTCCATGATCTGGTAGGTCCAGCGGCCGGGGAGGACGTTGCGACCGAGCAGCGTGGTGCGCAGGAGCTCCGCCTGCTCGGTGTGACCCGCCTTCTCGAACAGCTCGATGGCGTCACCGAGCGTCAGGTCGGCGTGGCCGATCTTCTGGTGGAAGTCGTAGAGGGCACCGCGGGACCGCTCCACCCACTCGAGGGCCTCCGACAGCTTGCCCAGGGCCTCGACGGTCTGGTCGTCGAGGTCCGGGGCGAGCATGTCGTCGGGCGAGCGGTCCGTCCCGGCGTGCGCGAAGTCGTCAGTCACGCGCCGGAAGGTACCCGGCGCTCAGTAGCGGTAGTGGTCCGGCTTGTAGGGGCCGTGCACGTCGACACCGATGTACTCGGCCTGCTCCTTCGTGAGCAGTGAGAGGTGCGCGCCGACGGCGTCGAGGTGCAGGCGGGCGACCTTCTCGTCGAGGATCTTCGGCAGGACGTAGACGTCCTTCCCGTACTGGTCGCCCTTCGTGTGGAGCTCGATCTGCGCCATCGTCTGATTGGTGAACGACGCGCTCATGACGAAGCTCGGGTGGCCCGTGGCGTTGCCGAGGTTGAGCAGACGACCCTCGGACAGCAGGATGATCGAGCGCTCGGGCTTGTCGCCGGTCGCCGGGAAGGTCCACGTGTGGACCTGCGGCTTGATCTCGGTCTTCACGATGCCCGGCCACTTGGCCAGCCCGGCCATGTCGATCTCGTTGTCGAAGTGGCCGATGTTGCCGACGATCGCCTGGTGCTTCATCTGCGACATGTGCTCGGCGCTGATGATGTCCTTGTTGCCGGTCGTGGTGATGAAGATGTCACCGATGCCGATGACCTCCTCGAGCGTGACGACCTGCACGCCGTCCATCGCCGCCTGCAGCGCGCAGATCGGGTCGATCTCGGTGACGACGACACGGGCGCCCTGGCCGCGCAGTGACTCGACGCAGCCCTTGCCGACGTCGCCGTAGCCGCAGACCACCGCGACCTTGCCGCCGATCATCACGTCGGTCGCGCGGTTGATGCCGTCGATGAGCGAGTGGCGGCAGCCGTACTTGTTGTCGAACTTCGACTTGGTGACCGAGTCGTTGACGTTGATGGCCGGGAACAGCAGCGTGCCGGCACGCGCGAACTCGTAGAGGCGGTGCACGCCGGTGGTGGTCTCCTCGGTGACGCCGATGATCTTCGGCGCCATCGTGGTGAAGCGCGTCTTGCCCTTCGCGAGCGAGCTGCGCAGCGTCTCGAGGATGACCTTGTACTCGTCGGAGTCGGTCTCGGCGGCCGACGGGACGGCGCCGGCCGTCTCGTACTCGACACCCATGTGGATCAGCAGCGTCGCGTCACCGCCGTCGTCGACGATCGAGTCCGGGCCGCTGCCGTCGGGCCACTGCATGGCGACGTCGGTGCACCACCAGTACTCCTCGAGCGTCTCGCCCTTCCACGCGAAGACCGGCGTGCCGGCGGGCGCGTCGGGTGTGCCCGAGCCGACGACGACCGCGGCGGCGGCGTGGTCCTGCGTCGAGAAGATGTTGCAGCTGACCCAGCGCACGTCGGCGCCGAGCGCGGTGAGCGTCTCGATGAGCACCGCGGTCTGCACCGTCATGTGCAGCGAGCCGAGGATCTTCTTGCCCTTGAGCGGCTGCTGCTTGCCGTACTCGGCGCGCAGCGCCATGAGGCCGGGCATCTCGTGCTCGGCGAGCGTGATCTCGCGGCGGCCGAAGTCGGCGAGCGAGAGGTCCGCCACCTTGTAGTCGAGGCCGGTGGCCGTGCGGTCCACGGTGGGCAGGGACATGCGGGTGCTCTCTCTTCTCTCGTGGGGTTGCGGCGGACGACCCGCTAGCGGGGTGCGGCAGCGGGTGAGACGGCGGCCAGCCGGCGGTAGATGCCGGCGGACTCGGGCTCGGGGACGCGGTGCACTCCCCCGAACCAGGCGTCGACGCGGTGCGCGAGGTCGGGCTCGGTGCGCACGCGCCGCTCGTAGGCGAGGTCGGTGATGGAGATGTCCATCTCGGCGATGAGCTCCTTCATCTCCTTCAGGCGCTGGACCTGGCGGGGAGAGAAGCGGCGGTGACCGCCGGGCGAGCGCTGAGACGTGACCAGCCCGGACTTCTCGAGGTAGCGCAGCATCCGCGGCGACCAGCCCGTGGTCTCGACGGTCTCCTGCATGGTCAGGCCGCTCGCCGGACCCCCTGAGGCGCTCATCGCGGCAAAGTTAGCACATCTGTGTCAGGTTTGGCTCGTCGGCTCCTCGGCGTCGGCCGCGGCCAGGGCCTTGATGCGCCGCCCCACCACCCGCAGGATCCGCTCCGCGACGGTCGGCGCGTCGGTCATGAGCTGCCGGAACGCCCGGCGGCTCCCGACGAGGTAGCGCAGCGGCTCGCTCGCGGTGACGGTCGCCGTGCGCGGGCGCCGGACCAGCAGCGCCATCTCGCCCACGATCTGACCCGGCCCGAGCCGGGCCACCTCGCGCCCGCCGATGGTCACGGACACGCGGCCCTCGACGATCACGAAGAAGTGCCGCCCGACCCGGCCTTCGCGGCAGAGCACCGCGCCGGGCTGCGCGGTCACCGGCGTCATGAGGTCGGCGATGCGTTGCAGGTCGCGCGGCGCGCACCCGCGGAACGGACGCAGCGCGTTGAGCACACCGACGGTGACGGCGTCGCCGACGTACTGACGTCGCGGCGTCGCGGCGGCGACGTACACGGTGCCCAGCAGGCACACGACGGTGACGACCCACATCGCGTGGTGCAGGCCGGTGGTGAGCCCGGCGTCGGTCGCGGCCTTGAGCGGCGCCCCCTGCGGGCCGGCGACCTTCTGCGCGATCTGGGACACGGCCGGGCTCTGCTGCAGGAGGCTGATCTGATCGCTCGACGCGAGGCCACGCAGGTCGTGTGCGATGTGCGCCCGGTACGCGGCGTTGAACAGCGAGCCGAGCAGCGCGAACGAGACGGCGGCGCACAGCTCGCGCAGCAGGTCGTTGAGCGCGGACGCGACGCCCTGCTGCGATGCCGGCAGCGCTTCGACGACGGAGTCGGTCGCCACCGGCGTTCCGACGGCCGACCCGATGCCGACGAAGCCGACGGCGACCGCGATCAACCAGTACCCGGTGTGCGGCGTGACGAAGGTGCAGAGCAGGCCGCCGATCGCGGTGGCGAGCACGCCGGCGATCATGATCGGCGCGCGGCCGAGGCGCAGGCTCAGCTGCACGGCGAAGATGCCGCCGGGGACGCCGGCCATGATCGGCAGCAGCGCGACCGCGGACAGCAGCGGGCCGTAGCCGCGCACGTAGGTCACGTACTGGATCGCGAGCAGGAAGATCCCGAACGTCCCGAAGAAGATGAGGAACACCGCCGCCGCGCCGGTGCCGACACCGCGCAGCCCGAAGATCCGCACGTCGAGCATCGGCACGCGGGCACGCAGCTCGCGCACGATGAACGCGGGGACCGCGAGGACGCCGGCGACGATGCCCCCGAGCGTCAGCCCGTCGGTCCAGCCGCGCACCGGGCCCTCGTTGAACGCGAGCACGACGCCGGCGAACGCGATGACCGCGAACACCATCCCGGGACGGTCGAACGCGCGGCGGTCCTCGTCCTTGGAGTCCGGCGCGAAGCGCCAGCACAGCACGAGCACGACGGCGATGAACACCGCGCTCGAGACGAAGACCGAACCGGGCCAGAACCACTGGACGAGCGCGCCGGATGCGAGCAGGCCGATGAGGGCGCCGGCACCGGTCGACGCGCTCCAGATCCCGATGCCGAGCGCGCGTTGCTCGGCCGGGAACGTCGCGGTGATCGTGCCGAGCGTCGCCGGGAACAGGTAGGCCGCGCCGGCGCCCGCGGTCGCCCGCGCGAAGATCAGCAGGCCCGGCCCGTCCGCGAGCGCGGCGAGCACCGCGGACGCGAGCAGCACCGTGAGGCCGACGAGCAGCGCCCGGCGGCGCCCGTACCGATCGCCGAGGGCACCGGCGGGCAGCACGAGCGCCGCCAGCACGAGCGGGTAGACGTCGACCGCCCACTGCAGCTGCACCTGCGTCGCGTGCAGGTCCCGCGCGAGGCCCGGCAGCGCCGGAGCGAGCCCGACGTTGAAGATGACGACGACGAGGGCCGCGGTCACGAGCCCCAGCAGGGCGGACGGCACCTGCTTGGCGTCGAGCACCCGCCCGCCCGGTTCCGTCACGCGACCCCCCAGCCCGTCCGGCTCACCGTAGCGACGGAGCGGTCACGCGCCCGGCCGCATCCCGTCGGTGCGGCGACGGCCGACGTGCAGGACGGCAAGCAGGACGACGGGCACGACGAGGCGCGCGGAAGGCTCCGAGCCACTGAGCCCCGTGTCCGACTTGAACGGACGACCGCTCGCTTACAAGGCGAGTGCTCTACCACTGAGCTAACGGGGCAGCTGACGGGCAGCCCACCAAGTCTGCTCTACGGCGTGAGGGCGGTCAGCGCGGCGACGACGGCGTCGCCGACGGCGGCGTCACCGTCGACGACGATGCCGTCGCGCGTGCCGTCGCTGCGGCCGCAGAACAGCGTGACGAGCTGCTCGAGCGGGAACGTCACTGTCGTCGTGGGCGTCCCCACGTCGGTGGTCAGCGCGTCGGCACCGACGCGGACGATGACCCGCACGTCCGCGACACCCGCCGCCTCGAGGATCGACGGCACGCCGAGGCTGATGCGCGTCGCGGTCACGTGCGCCGCGACGCCGTCGAGGTTGCCGGGCTTGCCGAGCGCGCGCCGCACGTCCTGCTCGTGCGCGAGGCAGTCGAACACGCGCAGGCCGAGCGCCCCGCTCGCCTTCGTGAGGCCGCGCATGCCGCGGATCTCCTGGTCGGCGTCGTCGCCCAGCCCGCGCAGGTAGGCGAGCCGCTCCGCGGTGATCGAGCGCAGCTCGGCCAGCACCTCCGCGTTGCTCCAGGAGCGGCGCCGGTCGACGAGGTTCTCCATCATCTGGCCGAGGCCGTCGCGCACGTGCGGTGCGGGCGGGGCGGTGTGCTCGGGCTCGTCCCGTCCGGCGAGCAGCACCTCGAGCGACGCGACGTGCGCGACGTTGTCCTTGACGGTCCAGCCCGGGCAGCCGGTGCTTGCCTGCCAGTCGGCGTCGGCGATGCCGTCGACCGTGTCGGCAAGGCCGGTCCACGTCTCCTCGAGGGCGTCGACGTAGCGCTGCAGGCCCGGGCTGCTCATGGCGCTCACCCTGCCATGCGCGGAGGCCTGTCCGCCGGAGGCTACCGGTGAGTAACATCGCGGCATGACACCCGAGGGAGCCCAGCTCGCCGAGGGGCTGCGCGCCGCGGTCCCCTTCAACACCACGCTCGGTCTCGAGTACCTCGAGATCACGGCCGAGCGCGCGGTGTTCCGGATGCCCGACCGGCCCGAGGTGCACAACCACGTCGGCGGTCCGCACGCCGCGGCGCAGTTCGGCCTCGCGGAGGCCGCGTCGGGAGCGGTGATCCTCGCGGCGTTCGCCGACCAGATGGAGCGCGCGCTGCCGCTCGCCGCGAGCGCCGAGGTGAGCTACCGGCGCCTCGCGATGGGGGCCGTCACCGCGGAGGCAACGCTCGGGCGGACGCGCGACGAGGTCGTGGCCGAGCTCGACGCGGGGACGCAGCCGCGCATCCCGGTCACGGTGGTCATCCGCACCGAGGACGGCACCGAGACGACGCAGGTGACGATCACCTGGGCGCTGCGGCTGAAGCGACCTTCCTAGGCGCGGCGAGCCGGGCCGGTGCGCTCGGCAACGTCACCGTGTAGCGCGGCGGCACGGCCTGCCACGCGAACGCTCCACCGAGTGACTCCACCCGGCGCCGGGTGACGGCTGCGAGCAGCGGGCTCGGGCCACCGCGGTCCGGACGGCCGGGGGTGTCACGCCACGCGTCGGTGCTCACCGACAGCTCGACGCCGCCGTCACGGGCCGCCGCGGCGATGGTGACGATCGACCCCGCCGGGACGCGGTCGACGAGGTAGGCACCGAGGTCGTGCAGCACCGCCTGCAGCGCGGGGCCGACGCCGTACGCCGGGGGGAGGCCGGCCTCGACGTCGCAGTGCACGAGGACGTTGCGAGCTGCTCCACGCTCGACGAGCCCGGGCGCCACCTCGCGCAGAGCCGGGATGACGAGACCGGAGACGAGCGGAGGGCCGTCGGGATCCTCCCGCGCCATCGCGAGCAGGTCGTCGGTGAGCGCGATGACCTGGCCGACCGCCTCCCGCACGGCGGCGAGCGCCTCGTGCGAGCCGGCCACCGCACCGTCGTCCTGCAGCACGTCGACCTGCCCGCGGATCACGGCGAGCGGGGTGCGCACCTCGTGCACGAGCGCGAGCACGAGGTCGCGGTGGTCGCGCAGGATCTGCTCGGCCTGCTCGCGCGGGCTGGGGCGGAACGCGGTCGCGGACCGGGCCCGCCGGGGCGAACGCGACCCACGCACCAGCACCGCGCCTCCGTCCGTCGGGCGGGTCCCGGGCGTGCGCGCCCCGTCGAGGGCGCAGCCCGGCACCGCGCCCCGGGCACGGGGTGTGCCACGATCGGCAGGCGCTCCCACGAGCGTGCCGCTGCCCCGCCAGCGGGACCGAGCGAGTGTCGGGTTCCCGACAGGACCGGAGGCGGCCGTGGCCGACCGCGATCCGGAGCTGTCCGCGGTCCTGCTCGTCGACCTCAGCGCGCCCGGCACCGCGGCCGGGGTGGCGCTCGCGTGGGACGACGTCGCCGAGACCGTCGGCCGCTACACCGGGCGGGCCTACGCCGGCCCGGGCGAGAGCCTCGTCGCGTTCTTCCCCATCCCCGGAGACGCGGTGCGCTGCGGCGAGGAGGTCAGCCGCACCGCCGGCGCGCGCGGCTGCGTGCACGTCGGCGAGGTCGCCTCGGACGGGCGCACCGCCCGCGGCAAGGCGGTCGAGGTGGCGGCCCACCACGTGTCGGCCGCCCGCCCCGGCGAGGTGCTCGTCACGCGCACCGTCACCGAGCTCTGCGCCGGCTCCGGCCTGCGGTTCCGCGAGCACGACGGCGCGCTGCTCGACCCCGACGACGCTCGCGTCTACGTCGTCGACCCCGCGGAGCAACCGCCGGTCACGCCCGCCGTCGCGGAGCGCCCGGCCGAGCCGAGCCCGCGCGCGCCGGTCACGCGACTCGTCGTCGTCGACGACCACCCTCTGTGGCGGCAGACGCTGGCCAAGGTCATCGAGAGCCGCCGGGTGGGCACGGTCGTCGGGCAGGCAGGTGACGCGGCGACCGCGGTCGCGCTGGTCACGGACCAGCGCCCGGACGTGGTCGTGATGGACGTGCACCTGCCCGACGAGAGCGGCGTCGCCGCCACCCGCCGCATCGTCGCGAGCTCTCCCGAGACCCGTGTCCTCATGCTGTCGTCGTCCGACGAGCCCGAGGACGTGCTCGCGGCCGTCACCGCGGGAGCCAGCGGCTACCTGCTCAAGACCGCCGAGTCGCGCGACATCGCCGAGGCCGTCCGGAGGGTTGCCTCGGGCGAGCTCGTCTTCCCGCCCGCGCTCGCCACGGTGGTCCTCGATGCCTTGCGGGAACGCGCGGGCCCCCGTGAACAGCCCACCCGACCGCCCATCTGAACCGTTGCGCCGTGCAAACCGAACAGTCGGGGATCCGACGGTCACGCCGCACGTTCTGCGCGCCTTCTCCTACGATCAGCGAGAACCGGGGCATCACCGGTGAGGTTGGGGGCAGTGCGTGACTGGGGCGGCCGGTGGGACCGGTGCGACGGGGACAGCCGCAGCCCTGGCGGCGGTCGAGCTGTTCGCCGGGCTGAGCCCCGAGGTCCTCGAGGCGCTGGCGGCCCGCACGGTCTCCCGCACGTTCCGCAAGGGCGAGGTCGTGCTCCAGCAGGGTGCCGAGGGTGACGCGCTCCTGGTGCTGACGTCCGGTTCGGTCGCGGTGGCCCGGCTGTCACCGACCGGCGAGCGCATGGTCCTCAACGTCTTCCGCCCGCCGGACGCGCTCGGCGAGCTGGCGCTGCTCGACGGCGAGCCCCGCTCGGCCGAGATCGAGGCGCTCGAGCCGACCACGGTCCTGTTCCTGCCCCGCAGCGCGTTCCTCGAGCTCGTGCACGCGGAGCCCGCACTCGTCGTGCCGCTGCTGCGCACGCTCGCGAAGATGCTGCGCCGCCTGACCGACCAGACCAGCGACTACGTGTTCCTCGACCTCGCGGGCCGGCTGGCGAAGACGCTGGTGCAGCTCGGCGACCAGGTCCGCCCCGGCAAGGACTCGGTGGTCATCGAGGTGACGCAGGGGCGGCTGGCCGAGATGGTCGGCGGCAGCCGGCAGAGCGTGAACCAGGCGCTTGCGGGCTTCGCGTCCCGCGGGCTCTGCGAGGTGGAGGGCCGCTCGGTGCGGCTGCTCGACCGGGCCGCGCTGCGGCGCCGCGCGAAGCTGCCCGACGTCGACGCCACCCCGGCCCGGCCGGGGATGCCGCGCCGCTAGGCGAGCTGGGCGCCGCGTCAGCCGCGCTCGGCGAGCGTGCGGCTGTGCAGGTGCGACTCGAGCTTGCGCTTCACGCGCTGCAGCGCGTTGTCGACCGCCTTCGTGTGGCGGGCGGTGAGCTCGGCGATCTCGACGTAGGACTTGCCCTCGACGTAGAGCCGGAGGACCTCGACCTCGAGGTCGGACAGCACGTCCTGCACGTGCGCCTGCAGGGCGCGGATGCGCTCGGCGCTGATGATGATGTCGGCCGGGTCGTTGCTGCCGCGCGACGGCAGGACGTCGCCGAGCTCCCGGTCGTCGTCCTCGTCGCTGGCGACGGGACGGGAGAAGCTCACGTAGGAGTTGAGCGGACCGTGCTTGTGCCGGTTGGCCGCCTTGACCGCGCTGATCATCTGGCGGGTCACGCACATCTCGGCGAACGTGCGGAACGAGACGTGGTGGCTCGCGTCGAAGTCGCGCACGGCCTTGTAGAGGCCGATCATCCCCTCCTGCACGACGTCCTCATGCTCGCCGCCGACCAGGAAGTAGGAGCGGGCCTTGGCACGGGCGAAGCCGCGGTAGCGCCCGAGCAGGGTGGCCAGCGCGACGTCGTCGCCCTGGCGCGACTGCGCGACGAGGGTCTCGTCGCTCATGTCGGCGGGCGCGGCGGCCTTCACCGGGGACGAGGACCGCACGGCTCTTCGGAGCACGGAGCATGCCTCCCGTCGGGGGCCGGGGCGCCCGGAGGCGCTGCGGGGCGTGCCGAAAAGGTACAGACCAGGACACAGGTCCTGGTCTCTGCCAGCACAACGAACGCTCACCCTTGCGGGTGACGCCCTAACGCCCGGAGATCTTGCTGTCCGGAGCAAGCACGATCATGGGCCCGCTCGCAGGCTTCCGGCGCCCGGCGGTCAGGCGCCGCGGCGCCTCCGGGCGACCTCAGCCAGCGCGACCCCCGCGGCGACCGCCGCGTTGAGGCTCTCGACGGTGCCGGCCATGGGGATGCGGACCCGCAGGTCGCAGCGCTCGCCGACCAGGCGCGAGAGACCGCCGCCCTCGCCGCCGACGACCAGGGCGATGGGTCCGGTGGCCGCCTCGAGGTCGTCGAGGTCGAGCTCGCCGTCGGCGTCGAGGCCCACGACCAGCAGCCCGGCGTCGGCGAAGGACAGCAGCGTGCGGGACAGGTTCGTGGCCCGCGCGACCGGGACCCGGGCGAGCGCCCCGGCGCTCGCCTTCCACGCGGCGGCGGTGACGCCCGCGGCCCGACGCTCCGGCACCACGACGCCGTGCCCGCCGAACGCGGCGACGGAGCGGGCGATGGCGCCGAGGTTGCCCGGGTCGGTCACGCCGTCGAGCGCGACGAGCAGCGGCGGCTCGGCGTGCTCGCGCGCGGCGGCGAGCACGTCGTCCGGGTGCGCGTAGGCGTACGGCGGCACGCGCAGGGCGAGGCCCTGGTGCACGCCCGCCGCCCGGCGGTCGAGCGTGGAGCGCGGGATCTCGCTGATGGGCAGCCCGCGCTTGCGGGCGAGGGCGAGCGCCTCGGTCGTGCGGTCGTCGCCGTCGAGGCCGAGCGCCACCAGCAGCTCGAGCGCGGGCACGCGGGCCCGCAACGCCTCGACGACCGGGTTGCGCCCGGCGACCAGCTCGGCGTCGTCCTCGGCCCGGCGCTGCGGTGGGCGACGGGTCGACGCGGGCTGCGTGGTCGTGCTGCGCGGGGTCGTGCTGCGTGTGGCCGACGAGGCGCGGCGCGAGGCCGGGTGTCCCTTGCGCGCCGACGCGGGCGGCGTCGGCCCCTTGCCGGCGAGCCGCTTGCGCCCGTGCCCGCCCGTGCCGACGGAGGGCCCCTTCTTGCTCGCCATGGTGGTCAAGCCTAGGTCCGACCGACGCCGTGCGCTGACGCGCCCGAGCGACGAAGGCCGGCTGCCGAGGGCGTGCGTGGCCGGCCCCGCCGTTCGGTGCGGGCCGGTTGCCGGTGCTCAAGGACATGTGCAGTCGATCAAGGACTCGTGGGGGTCCGATCGGCGATCCGACCCGCGGTTGTCCTTGGTCGACTGCGGTTGTCCTTGATCGACACGCCCGCCGCAGCGAACCGTTCGGTCCCACCGGCACCCACCTCGTGAGCCGCCTCGGACGCTCGTTCGCGCCAGCGAACGGTGTCAGTCGCAGGCGACGACGAGCGCGGTGGCATAGGCGGCAAGACCCTCGCCACGACCGGTGAAGCCGAGGCCGTCCGTGGTGGTCGCCGCGACGGACACCGGGGCGCCGACCGCGGCGGACAGGACCGACTCGGCCTCGGCGCGGCGCGGCCCGACCTTCGGCCGCTCGCCGACCAGCTGGACGGCCACGTTGCCGATGGTGAACCCTGCCGCCCGCACGCGGGCCGCGGTCTCGGTGAGCAGCGCGACGCCGCTCGCGCCCGCCCACTGCGGATCGCTCGTGCCGAAGTGCGCACCGAGGTCGCCGAGGCCCGCGGCCGACAGCAGTGCATCGCAGGCCGCGTGCGCGACGACGTCACCGTCGCTGTGCCCCGCGAGGCCGTCGCCGTCGAACAGGAGCCCGGCGACCCAGCACGGCCGCCCCGCCGCGAACGGGTGCGCATCGACGCCGAGCCCGACGCGCGGCAGCGCGGTCATGCGCCGACCACCAGAGCAGCGCGCGCGAGGTCGTGCGGCGTCGTCACCTTGAACGCGCGCTCGTCACCGGGCACGGTCACGACCTCGATGCCGATCCGCTCGACGAGCCCGGCGTCATCGGTCGCGTCCTCGCCGTCGGCCGCGGCGCGGGCGTGCGCGGCGACGAGCACGTCGCGACGGAAGCCCTGCGGCGTCTGCACCGCGCGCAGGTCGGCCCGGTCCACCGTGTCGAGCACGCGCCCCGCCGCGTCGACGCGCTTCACCGTGTCGACCACCGGCACGACCGGGATCACGGCCGGCGCACCGTCGAGCACCACCCCGGCGACGCGATCCACGAGGTCCGGCGGCGCGAGCGGCCGGGCGGCATCGTGCACGAGCACGACGTCGGCGTCGGCGTCCGCCGCGGCCAGCGCCGCCGCGACGCTCGCGACGCGGGTGGCCCCACCCGCGACGACGACCGCGCCCGGCAGGAGCCGCTGCACGTCGGCGAGCAGCTCCGGCGGTGCGGCGACGACGACCTGCGTGACCGCTCGCGACGACAGCAGCGCGCGCACGGCATGGACGACGAGCGGCTCCCCCGCCAGCTCGACGAGCGCCTTCGGCACGTCGCCGCCGAAGCGCTCCCCGCGCCCGGCAGCGGGCACGAGCGCGACGACGGAACCCTGCACCCGCACATCATCCCGGTGCGCTCCACCCAGCACCGTCCGGCGGGCCGTCAGTGCGTGGGCGCCGGCGAGGAGAGCAGCCGCGGGGGCGGGACGGTCGACGAGCGGGCGGCGAGCCACCTGCCCAGCTCGGGGACGGGCATCGGCCGGCTGATCGCGTAGCCCTGGGCGATGTGGCAGCCCATCGCGCGGAGCATGTCCATGGCCGCGTTCGCTTCGACGCCCTCGGCGACGACCTCGAGCTCGAGCGTGCGCGCGAGCTCGATGATCGAGCGGACGATCGATGCGTCGTCCGCCTCCTCGTGCATGCGCTGCACGAACGAGCGGTCGACCTTCACCTCCTGCACCGGCAGTCGCCGCAGCTGCGAGAGCGAGGAGTAGCCGGTGCCGAAGTCGTCGATCGACAGCCGCACGCCGAGCATCCGCAGCCGGTCGAGCAGACCGCGCGACGACTCGGGGTCGGTCATGATCGAGGTCTCGGTGATCTCCAGCGTGAGCAGCTCGGCCGGGAGCCCGTAGCGCTCGAGCAGGTCGGCGACCTGCGTGTCGAGCCCGTCGTCGCGCAGCGAGTGCACGGACAGGTTCACCGCGACGGCCAGCCCGGGAGCGGTGCGCTGCCAGGCCGCGCACGCCTCGATCGCCCGCTCGAGGACGAGCGAGGTGAGGGGGCGCACGAGGCCGGTCTTCTCCGCCAGGCCGATGAACTCGTCGGGTGAGACAGGTCCCCGCTCGGCGTCGGTCCACCGCGCGAGCGCCTCGACGCAGATCACGCGACCGGTGGCCAGCGAGACCTGCGGCTGCACGTAGATGTCGATCTGCTGCTGCGCGATCGCGCGGCGCAGCGCGACGACGAGCGCGAGCCGGCTCGGCGAGCTGGTGTCGTGCGACGGGTCGAACGTCGCGACCTCGCGGCCGCCGCGCTTGGCGACGTACATCGCCTGGTCCGCGCGCTTCATGAGATCGGACCACGTCCCCGCGTGCGTGGGTGCGCGCGCGATGCCGATCGACGCGGACACGTCGACGCTGACACCGGCGATCTCGACCGGCTCGGACAGCGCGGCGAGGATGCTCTGGCAGCGCTGCACCGCCGCGTCGTCGGACTCGCAGTCGGGCAGCAGCACGGCGAACTCGTCACCGCCGAAGCGGCTCACGATGCCGGGCGACGGGACCGCGTCCGAGAGGCGGCGCGCGACCTCCTGGAGCAGCTCGTCGCCGTGGTCGTGGCCGAGCGTGTCGTTCACGTCCTTGAAGGAGTCGAGGTCGAGCATCGCCACGGCGAACGGCGCGCCGCCCTGGAACAGCGATGCGAGCCGCCGTTCGACGTCGCGCTGCAGGTGCGTGCGGTTCGGGACACCCGTGAGCCCGTCGTGCAGGGAGTCGTGGCGCAGCTGGCGCAGGAGCTCGCCGTGGCGCAGCGCGACCGACGCGTGGTTCGCGACGGTCTCGAGCATCTGCACGTCCGCGGAGCCGAAGGCCTGGGTCTCTCCCAGGCGGTCGGTGACGGCGAGGACCGCGACGATGGCGTTGCTCTCCCCGCGGACCGGGCAGAACACCGCGTCGCGCGCGTTGTGCGCCGTCAGCCAGGCGCGCAGCTCGGGTGCCTTGGTCGAGCGGGGCACCAGCACGGACTGGCCGTGCGAGACGCGCTCCAGGATCTTCTCCGAGGCGGAGGCGAGGAGCTGTGGCTCGTGCCGGGTGAGCGGCTTCTCGCGTCGCATGCTCACCTCCATCGTCGGCACGGTGCCGTCGACGAACGTGAGGTGCGCGCTCTCGGCGCGCAGGATCCCGCTGACCTGCTCGAGCATCAGTCGCAGCAGCGAGTCGGCGTGCGCATGCGCGCCGAGCAGCCGGCTGAACGTGTACAGCCGCTCGACGTTGCCGTGCCGCCCGACCAGGCCCGCGTAGCCGCGGTAGGCGACGACGACGAGGGCACCGACGACGAGCAGCGGCAGGATGCTCCACTCGCTCGCCTGCAACGCGAGCAGGGACACGACGCCGGTCGCGGTGAGGCCGATCGCGAGCGCCGGCACCCACCAGCCGAGCGAGAGCGTCTCGCGCCAGCAGCGGTTTCCTGCGACCTGGGAGATGACGGTGGCGACGGCGAGCGCACCGGCGAGGCTGGCGAGGGTCGTCGCCAGCATCGCCGCCGCCCACGTGCGCACCGAGTCCGGCGACGAACCATCGGCAGCGAGGTGGAGGACGGCCAGCCCGAGGCTCGCCTCGCTCGAGGACACGAGCAGGTTGAACAGCAGCTTGAGCGGGTTGCGCCACTGGCGGCGGAGCACCGCCTGCGCGACGCTGCCGCCGGTCATGCGGGCGACGAGGAACGCCGTGGGCGACAGCGCGAGCAGGCCCATGACGAAGGGGATCTCGGTCAACGAGACCGAGCGGCTCTCCCGGCCGGTCTGGACCTCGATGGTCGCGGTCTGGGCGACGGCGAACGCGACGGCGAGCACGGCCCACGAGAGGTGGCTCGGGAGGGCGGTCGGCCCGGGGCGCACGTGGGCTACCCAGCCCGCGGTGGCGCCGACGGCGGCTACGGCGAGGCCGACCCGGGCGATGGCGCGCAGGGGCGAGGGGTCCGTTGCGGCGGGCTGTCCCACTCCGAGCTCGACCCCCTCAGACGCTCTGCCCGGAGGCATCACGAAGGTCTCGACGCCGGCTCAGGGGCGGTCGATCACGCTTTCGGAGCAACCGGGCCCCGGACGGGGACAGATCCGTGCGGATCCGCGCAGGTCCGCACCGGTCCGTACGGATGCGCTCAGCTCCAGGTGCTGGAGGACCAGGTGCTGCCGCTCCACGTGCTGCCGGACCAGCTGCTGCCGTCCCACTGGCTGTCGGTCCAGGCGTGGCCGTCCCAGCCGTCCGCGGTCCACTGGTGCCCGCTCCACTGGTGCCCGCTCCACTGGCTGCCGGACCAGCTGCTGCCGGTCCACTGGCTGCCGCTCCACGTGCTGCCGGTCCAGCTGCTGCCGGTCCAGGCGCTGCCCGTCCACTGGCTGCCGTTCCAGCTGCCGCCGCTCCACGCCGAGCCGGTGGCACTCGCGGTGCTCCAGCCGGTGGGGTTCCAGGCCTGCCCGAAGATGTCCTGCTCGCCGGTGAGGACCGACGTGCCGTCGGTCACGTGGCTCGAGCCGCGGGCCGCCTCGAGCGAGCCGGTGCCGGTCGCCCCGGTGGGCGTCTGGCTGGCGACCGGCAGCTTCGCGCCGATCGCCTTGTTGATGTCCGGCACGCCGAGGCCCGCGTACACCGACTTGACCGAGCTCGGCGCGCTGGCGCTGTGCATGAGCGCGTACTTGATCTGGTCCGGCGTCGCGTTCGGGTACTTCTGGGCGTAGAGGGCGACCAGGCCGGACACCACGGCCGCGGCCTGGCTGGTGCCGGAGCCACGGAAGAAGCGGTTGTTGACGACCGCGCTCGAGTTGCGCTGGTCGAGGAACGAGCCCGGGTCGCGCAGGCCGAGGATGTGGACGCCGGGTGCGATCACGTCGACGCCGCGGCTCGCCGTGCCGTGCTGGCTGAACGACGGCACCTGGTCGTCGCCGACGGAGTCGGTGTTGCGGGGGTCGTCGGCGCCGACGGCGAGGACGAGCGGGTCGTTGGCCGGATCGGCGAGCGCCGTCCGGCTGGAGCCGTCGTTGCCGCCGGAGACGACGACCGTGATGCCGGCCCGCCACGCGTTCTCGACCGCGTAGTCGAGCGGGTCCACCGATGCGTCCTGCGTCGAGTCGGTGCCGTAGGACAGGTTGAGGACCTTGATGTTCAGGCCGCCGCTCTTGGCGTTCTGGGTGACCCAGTCGATCGCCGCGATGACCTGTGAGACGTCGGCCCCACCGTCGGAGCTCGCGACCTTGATGCTGACGAGGCGCGAGTCCGGCGCCAGGCCGACGAAGAGGTGGCTGCCCTGGTTGGCGTAGGTGCCGCCGCTGGCCGCCTGGTCGCGGCCCGCGATGATCGAGGCCATGTGGGTGCCGTGACCGAACGTGTCCACGTGCGCGAGGTCCGGGTCCTGCGACTCGAAGGACAGGTCCGGGCCGTTGATGACGTTGCCGCTGGTGAGGCCCTTCACCGGGGAGACGCCCGAGTCGATCAGCGCGACGTCGACGCCCTTGCCGGTCCAGCCGGCGCCCCAAGCGTCCTTGGCGTGCGTGATCTGCGCGACGTCGTACAGCGAGCCCTCGTCGTTGGCGACGTCGTAGCCGAGCGTCGAGTCGACGCCGAGCAGGTGACCGTGCGCGTCCGCGGTGACCGCCCGCACGCCGGGAGCGGAGCGCAGAGCGGCGAGCGAGCCGGACGGCACGGAGGCGGAGACGCCGTCGATGACCTTGAGCTCGGAGCGCACGTGCCCGCCCGCGCTGCGCACGGCGCGCTCGACCGATGGGAGCGCGTGCGCGTCGGTCCCGGACACGAGCACCGTGACGAGCGGGCCCCGGGCCGGCCGGGCCGCGGTGGCGGCGGCCGCCGGGATCGCGGCGGCGGTCACCGCGAGCACAGCGGCTGCGGTGGCGCGTCGGGCGAAGCGGGGCACGGTGAGAGCTCTCCTGTCGACTGACAGGGCCGGTCTCACCACTGACTCCCCACGCCCGGCGCCCGAAGGCAGGTGACCGCATGACCCGGCGTGGATCGATGTCTCCCTCGAGCCCACCTCTCAGCGGGCTCCGTCAAAGTGTCGGGGCACGACCCAACGCAGAAGAGGGGCCAAACGGACGAATCCCGGCATGACTGCATCCGCCGGAAGGGTGATTCACGTCGCGGCGGCCTGCACCGGCACCGCTTCGGCGGGCGTCGGCTTGAGCTCCCCGAACGCGATGCGGCCCTTGTCGCCGACCATGATCGACGCGACGGTCATCGTGACCTCCCGGCCGACGCGGCTCTTGGCCCGCTCGACGACGACCATCGTGCCGTCCTCGAGGAAGCCGACCGCCTGGCCGTTCTCCTTGCCCGCGCGGACCAGGTGCACGGTCAGCTCGTCCCCGACGGCGACCGGCGGGCGGAGCGCGTCGGCGAGCGCGGGCAGGTCGAGCACCGGCACACCGGCGAGCCGGGCCGCCTTCGCGAGCGCGCGGTCGGCCGTGAGCAGCGTGGCGCCGCGGTCGAGGCAGAGGCGCACGAGGGACGCGGGCAGACCGCCGTCCGGGGCCTCCTCGACGTCGATCACCTCGACGTCGACGTCCGGCTCGCGACGCAGCCGCTCGAGCACGTCGAGCCCGCGGCGGGCCTGAGCAGTCGCCTGCTGCTCGAGGTCGCTGATCATCGGCGCGGGCAGCAGCAGCGTCCCGGACAGCCAGCCCGCGCGCACGACGTCGAGCAGGCGGCCGTCGACGGCGACGCTGCGGTCGAGCACCCGCTCGCGGGCGATCGCCGGGGCGGGGCGCGGCGCGACGCCGCGGGCGGCACCGAGCATCGCCAGCACGCTGTGGCGGCGGCTCATGCCCAGGCGGGAGCCGAGCAGGCCGATCGTGAGGATCACGAACCCGAAGACCGGCAGCGTGACCACCGGGCTCGGAGCCAGCAGCACGGGCCAGGCGAAGGCGGCGCCGGCGAGCATGCCGGCCGCCGTCCCGAGGGCGCCGGCGAGCAGCTGCTCCGCGGAGACGTCACGCAGGCGGGAGGTGGTCGCCTCGACGGCCTTGACCGTCTGCCGGCCCACCATGCCACCGACGACGTAGCCGAGGCCGCTCCCGACGATGACCCCGATGGCCAGCCCGTCGAACGGCCCCAGGATGCCGTGCCCGTTGGACAGGGAGCGGCCGACCTCGAAGCCGATGCCCGCGAACGCGAGCACCAGGCAGAAGCGGAGCAGCTCCACCAGGACGGTGCTCGGACGGCGGCGCTCCACCTAGAACGTCTCGGCACGCGTCGGCGCGGTCCTTACGCCATCCGGGGGACGAGTGCGCCCGGACGGCCCCGGAAACGCGGAAGGCGCCCCGCGGGGCGCCTTCGGCAGGTGGTGCAGGTGATGCGGCTGGTGCACGTAGTGGGGAGGGTCAGGCGCTGACGAGGACTTCCTCGATGATCGCCTCGGCCTTGTCCTCGTTGGTCTTCTCGGCCAGCGCGACCTCGCTCACGAGGATCTGCTTCGCCTTGGCCAGCATGCGCTTCTCGCCGGCCGACAGGCCGCGCTCGCGCTCACGGCGCCACAGGTCGCGCACGACCTCGGTGACCTTGTTGACATCGCCCGAGGCGAGCTTCTCGAGGTTCGCCTTGTAGCGGCGCGACCAGTTGGTCGGCTCCTCGGTGTGCGGGGCGCGCAGGATCTCGAAGACGTGGTCGAGCCCCTCCTGCCCGACGACGTCACGCACGCCGACCTCTTCGACCTTGTCGGCCGGGACGCGCAGCTCGAGGTCGCCCTGCGCGACCTTGAGGACGAGGTAGACACGCTCCTCGCCCTTGATCACACGTGTCTCGACCGCCTCGATGAGGGCGGCACCGTGGTGCGGGTAGACGACGGTCTCTCCAACTTCGAACGTCAAGACAAGCTCCCCGCATAAGACCACGCGATTCGTTGGTCTCCAGGTTATCACGCGCATTTGCGCAGGTCAGAGGCACATTCCTGTCGTACAGCCCTTGACAGGAGAGGGTCTTCCATGCCTCGCGCACGCAAGCAACAGATGTCGGCGCACCGTGCCCTCGCACGCAACATGAGCGCCGTACCCTCCGCGACGTGACGCTCGCCCCCGATCGAAGCGGCGGCAGCGGGAGCGCGGCCGCAGTCGAGGCCCACGGGGCCTACGACGGGTATCCGCTGGGCGTCGTGACGCAGGCCGGCTCGCCCGCCTACGACGAGTGCTTCGACTCCGAGGGCCGGGTGCGGCCGGTGTACCGCCGGCTGGTCAACCACCTCGCCTCGCTGTCCCCCGACGAGCTCGCGACCAAGGCCGACGGGCTGGAGCGCTCGATGCGGGCGCAGGGCATCACGTTCACGGTCCACGCGGGCGGTGAGGACTCCGGCGACGTCGAGCGGACGTTCCCGCTCGACCTCGTGCCGCGCCTGGTGGACGCCGTGGAGTGGGAGCGGCTCGCCGAGGGGCTGACCCAGCGGGTCACCGCGCTGAACGCGTTCGTGGCCGACGTCTACGGCGCGCGGGAGGTGCTGGCCGACGGCATCGTGCCCACCGAGCTCGTCGTGACCGGCAAGCACTTCACCCGCCAGGCCACCGGGCTCACCGTCCCGCAGGCGATCTGGACGCACGTGACCGGTCCGGACCTGATCCGTGACGGCGACGGCCGGTGGCTGGTGCTCGAGGACAACTGCCGCACCCCGAGCGGCGTCTCCTACGTGCTCGAGAACCGCGCGGCGATGGTGCGCGGGTTCCCGGAGCTGTTCGCGCGCCACCGGGTGCGGCCCGTGGATGCCTACCCGCAGGCGCTGTTCGACGTGCTGCGCGAGGCGGCCCCGCGGGGCGACTCGGACCCGACCGTCGTGCTCCTCACCCCCGGCGCGTACAACTCCGCGTACTTCGAGCACACGTTCCTCGCCCGTCAGATGGGGATCGAGATCGTCGAGGGAGGTGACCTGTTCGTCGACGACGCCGTCGTCTACATGCGCACGACGCGCGGCCGCAAGCGCGTCGACGTCGTCTACCGCCGCGTCGACGACGACTACCTGGACCCGCTCGCCTTCCGCGCGGACTCGGTGCTCGGCGTCACCGGGCTGCTCACGGCGGCACGGGCCGGGAACGTCGCGATCGCGAACGCCGTCGGCACCGGCATCGCCGACGACAAGGCCGTGTTCGCCTACGTGCCGGCGCTCATCCGCTACTACCTCGGTCAGGAGCCGGTGCTCGACCAGGTGCCGACGTACCTGTGCAGCGACCCCGACCAGCTGGCGCACGTGCTGGAGAACCTGCCGCGCATGGTGGTGAAGGCCGTGAGCGAGAGCGGCGGGTACGGCATGACGATCGGCCCGACCGCGAGCGACAGCGAGATGGCCGACTGCCGGCGGCGCCTGCTGGCGAAGCCGCGCGCGTACATCGCGCAGGAGACCATCCCGCTCTCGACGCACCCGACCCTCGTGCCGTCGCCGGTCTCCGACCCGGCCCGGTCGCAGGCTCCCGGCGCCGGCGGACGCGCCTTCCGCCCGCGGCACTGCGACCTGCGCCCGTTCGTGCTCATGGGCGCGGACAGCGTCACGATCGTGCCGGGGGGCCTGTCCCGCGTGGCGCTCCCCGAAGGGTCGCTCGTCGTGAACAGCAGCCAGGGGGGCGGGTCCAAGGACACGTGGGTCGTGGACGAGCTGTGATCCGGCGCCGGGAGCCTGCGAGCGGGCCGGAAGATCTGACGAGCGCACCGTGCTGAGCCGCATCGCCGAGGCGCTCTACTGGACCGGCCGCTACACCGAGCGCGCCGAGGACACCGCGCGCCTGCTCGACGTCGCGCAACGTGCGGCGCTCGAGGGCGGCGACCTCGGTGGGAGCGAGACGCTCGCCGCCTTGCTCGGCGGCTACCCGATCAGCGGATCGCTCGCCGACGTCATCACCCACTACTGCCTCAACCGCGGTGCCCCGGAGTCGCTCGCGAGCTGTGTGCGGGCCGCGCGGGAGAACGCACGCACGATCCGCGACGCCGTCACGTCCGAGATGTGGGAGTCCCTCAACACGTGGCACCTGCAGGTGGCCGCGACGTCCGCGAACGAGCTGTCGGGCGGTGGCTCGCACACGTTCCTCGCCGCGCAGCGCACCCGCGCCTACCTGTTCATCGGCAGCGCCGACGCCTCGCTGCCGCGCGAGGAGGGGTGGTACTGGCTGATGCTCGGCCGCTGGCTCGAGCGGCTGACGTTCACGACGAGGGTGCTCGCGGTGCGCGCGCCGACGCTCGAGGCACCGTCGGACCCGCTGGCCAGCGCGACCGGTGGCTCCGCGGTCTACGGATGGGCGGTCCTGCTGCGTGCGCTGTCGGCGTACGAAGCGTTCCGCGGCGCGCACCGCGCCGGCCTGTCACCTGAACGCGTCGTCGAGTTCCTCCTGCTGGACAGGCACTTCCCTCGATCGGCCCGGCACGCGGCCATGCAGGTCGAGGACGCACTCGTACAGGTGGCGGACGAGGAGGTCGGCTCCAGCGCGCGCCGCATCGCGGGCCGCCTCCGCTCCATCCTCGACTACCGGCAGGTGGACGACGTGTTCGACGAAGGGCTCGCGCCGTTCGTGCACCGCGTCGCCGACCTCACCGCCGAGGTGCACGGCGCGCTCGCCGACGAGCCGTTCGCGCGCGCCGCGCTGTCCGCCGCGAGCTTCCAGGGCGGTGCGGTGTGAGGGTGCGCATCGAGCACGAGACGTCGTTCCGCTACGCGACGCCGGCGCACGCCTCGTTCGACGAGGTGCGCCTCACCCCGCGCAACGACGAGCGGCAGAACCTGCTCGACTTCGCGTTGCAGGTCGACCCCCCCGCGCGCACGACGAGCTACGTCGACCACTTCGGGACCGTCGTGCACGCGTTCAACCTCTGGCCGCCGCACGACCACCTCACGATCCGCGCGACGTCGACCGTCGTCACGTCACGGCGGCTCGTCCCCCCGGACGACGCGGGCGATCTCAGCGCGCTCGAGGATCCGGCGTTCCGCGACCACGAGGCGGAGTGGCTCCACTCGTCGGCCTTGGCGAGCGGCGGTGACCACCTCGACACGTTCGCGCAGCACGTGCGACGCGTCGTGAAGCCGACGAGCGTGATCAGCCTGATCCGCGGCGTGTGCCACGAGGTGCACGGGCGCTTCCGCTACCGCTCCGGCTCGTCCTACGTCTCGTCGACCGTCGACGACCTGCTGGAGCGCGGCACCGGCGTCTGTCAGGACTTCGCGCACCTGTCGATCGCGACGCTGCGCGACCTCGGCATCCCGGCGCGCTACGTGTCGGGCTACTTCTACGCGGGCCCGCCGGACGACGTGCGCCTCGACGAACCGCTCGACGTGCAGTCGCACGCCTGGGTGGAGGCGCTGGTCCCGGGGTGGGGCTGGCACGAGATCGATCCGACGAACGACTGCGCGGCCGACGAGCGGCACGTCGTGGTGGCGGTCGGCCGGGACTACGCCGACGTGTCACCGGTGCGCGGGATCGTCCGCGGTGGCGCCGCCCAGCTCGCCGTCGCGGTGACCATGGTCGCGCCCAGCGAGCACGCGCCCCGGCGCGCGGTGCAGTCGCTCGCACCGAGCCCGCGCGACGCGCTGACGAGCGTCCGGGCGGAGCGCGCCCGGCGTCGAGCGCACGGTGACGCGGCGCTGTCGGCCGGCGTCGTGCAGAGCCCCGCGTCGATCGCGCAGGCCCAGCAGCAACAGCAGCAGTGACCCCGCCAAGAGCGCGCCGGCACCGCGACGCACCGCGGCCTGGACCGGAACGCGATCAAGGCGCACGCTGGCAGTGATGGACCCGAACGAGCTCCCGCCGCTCTCCACCGACGTCGTCGTGCCGGACGACGCGCGGGAGCTCGCGCGCGAGGTCGAGGCCTACCGGCGGGAGCAGCGCTCCGTGCGGCGGCGGCGCCGGTTCGGCTGGCTGCTGCGCACCCGCCGCGGCCTGCCGGGCATCGCGGTCGTCGCGGCGATCGTGCTCGTCATCGCCGCCGGCACGGCACTCGCGCTGCTCGGCCCCACCTACGGGCACCACACGACGCCGCGCCGGCTCGCGCCGCTCGCGAGCCCCACCGTCGCGGTCGGAGAGGTCGGCGGGCTGCTGCCGGACGTGGCGCTCGCGCCCGGCGGTGCCGGGCAGAAGGACGGGCTCGCCAGCGTGCGCGACGTGCGGCCGGCCGTCATCGTCGTCCTCCCGGCCGCCTGTCCGTGCTCGTCCGTCCTGGCCGCGACCCTGCGCACCGCGCAGTCGCACGGCGTGCGCGTCTACGTCGTCGCCACCTCCGGTGGCCAGCAGCTGCGCGACCTCGCCGCGCCGGACGCCTCGGTGACGCCCGGGGTCGCCCTCGTCGACTCCCTCGGCACCCTCGCCGGCACCTACCCGACGCAGGGCGACGCCCCCACCGCCGTCGTCGTGGACGAGACCGGCGTGGTCCGGGCCATCGCGCCCGCCCTCACGAGCGCGGACCCGGTGCGGTCGGCGCTCGACCTGGTCGTGACCGTCTCCGGCTGATCGGCATCCCGGCCGGACCGTCCGGGCGGGGAAGGGCCAGGCCTTCCCGGTAGCCTCGCCTGCGTGTCCGGCCGCCTGACGCTCCCGAACCGCCTGCCTGCCGTGCTCGCCCTCGCGGCGACCGCTGCGCTCGCGTCCGCCTGCGGCGCGGGCGCGCACAACCCGCAGTACAAGGAGACCGCGACGATCACGGGCGTCGACGCCGACCTGCCCGGCGGGCTGGTCATCGGCAACGCCTACGTGACCCAGCCGGCCCCGAAGGGCGGGACCGCGACCGTGGTCTTCTCGCTCGGCATCCTCTACGGCCAGGGCGGCAGCATCACGTCGGTCACCTCGCCGCTGTCGCAGGACGTGACCCTGCAGAGCGTCGACCCCGCCGGCAAGCTCGCGCCCGCCGACGCGGCCTCGGTCGTGGCGGACGGCTCGCAGACCCCGCACGTCTTCGTCGCGCGCCTCAAGTCCCTGACCGCGGACCTCCCGCCGGCGTCGTTCGCGAGCGTCACGTTCGGCGTCGCGGGACAGGACAGCACGACGCTCTCGCTGCCCGTCATCCGCCCGGGCGCGCTCGCCCTCGGCCCGGGCGGCGTCCCCCTCGCCGTGCTCGACCACCCGTCGCAGGCCGTCGCCGCCGACACCTCCGAGGCGAACCCCGCCTCGGAGGCGCCCGCGTCCACCACCCCGTAGCTCCGCCCCTCCTGCCCCACCGGCACCGGTCCACGGGTCGGCCGGCGCGGCGTCGGCGTCACGGCCGGAGTGTCACGGGCGGACTGTCACAGCCGCCGCCTAGCGTCGCGTTCCATGTCGACCCGCTCCCCTGCGCGCAGCCGCCCGTCGTTCCGGTGCAGCGCGTGCGGCGCGATGCCACCCCGCTGGGTCGGGCGGTGCCCCGAGTGCCAGGAGTGGGGCACGGTCGCTGAGGCCGCGCCGGTGGCTGCCCGCAGCGCGGGCCTGCGCGTCGCGCTCGACGGCGGGACGGTCACCGCACCGGCCCGCCCCATGACCGAGGTCGACGTGACCACCGCCCGGGCGGTCCCCACGGGGGTCGGCGAGCTCGACCGCGTTCTCGGCGGCGGGCTGGTGCCGGGGGCCGTGGTGCTCGTGGCCGGCGAACCGGGCGTCGGGAAGTCGACGCTGCTGCTGGAGGCGGCCGCGGCGGTGGCCCGGACCGGCGGCCGCGCCCTCTACGTGACCGGAGAGGAGTCGGCCGCGCAGGTGCGCCTGCGGGCCGAGCGCACCGGTGCCGTGCACGAACGGCTCTGGCTCGCCGACGAGACCGACCTGTCGGCGGTGCTCGGCCACGTCGAGGCGGTGCAGCCGCAGCTGCTCGTGCTCGACTCCGTGCAGACCGTGGCCAGCGCCGACATCGAGGGCACCGCCGGAGGTGTCGCGCAGGTCCGCGAGGTCGCGGCCGCGGTGTCACGGGTGGCGAAGACCCGCGCGATGTCGACGCTGCTGGTCGGGCACGTCACCAAGGACGGCACCGTGGCGGGCCCCCGCGTGCTCGAGCACCTCGTCGACGTCGTCCTCGCGTTCGAGGGCGAGCGACACAGCGCGCTGCGCATGCTGCGGGCCAGCAAGAACCGGTTCGGCCCGGCTGACGAGGTCGGCTGCTTCGAGCAGACCGACGCCGGCGTCGTCGGCGTGCCCGACCCGAGCGGGCTGTTCCTCTCCCACCGCACCGAGGGCGTGCCCGGGACCTGCGTCACGGTCACCATCGACGGCCGCCGCGCTCTGGTCGCCGAGGTGCAGGCGCTGGTCTCTCCGGCCGCGAGCGATCAGGTGCCGCCGCGCCGCACCACGAGCGGCCTCGACTCGGCCCGCATGCAGCTGCTGCTGGCCGTGCTGTCGAAGCGGGCCGGCGTGCCCATCGGCAAGCAGGACGTCTACGCCTCGACCGTCGGCGGCGTGCGGCTCGCCGAGCCGGCCGTCGACCTCGCCGTGGCGCTGGCCGTCGCCAGCGGCACCTGCGACCGGGCCCTCCCGGCCGGCGTCATCGCCGTCGGCGAGGTCGGGCTCGCTGGTGACGTGCGGCGCGTGCCCGGCGTGCGGCGGCGGCTGTCGGAGGCGCACCGGCTCGGCTTCACCAAGGCGCTCGTCCCGAGCGGCTGCGCCGACGGCGCCCCGGCGGGCCTGCGCGTCACCGAGGTCGGCGACATCCGCGAGGCGCTCCGGGCCATCGGTCTCGGCAGCCGGAGCTGACGGTTCACAGCCACAGCATGGGAACGACCACGGCCTGATGCACTGCAGGCCGAACGCCGGTCCATAGACTCTTGCCTCGCACGACAGGTGACAGGGCCGGGGAGAGGGCATGGTCGCGACGCCGAGCGAAGACGCGCTTCGCTCCACGCTGCTCGCGGTCGCACCCGGCACCGCCATGCGCGACGGTCTCGAGCGCGTCCTGCGCGGCAACACCGGTGCCCTGCTGGTGCTCGGCTACGACAGCGATGTGGAGAAGCTCTGCAGCGGCGGGTTCGAGCTCGACGTGCCCTTCTCGGCGACCCGGCTGCGCGAGCTCTGCAAGATGGACGGCGCGGTGGTGCTGTCCAGCGACCTCTCCCGCATCGTGCGCGCGGCGGTGCAGCTCGTGCCCGACCCCGGGATCCCCACGGAGGAGTCGGGCACCCGCCACCGCACCGCCGAGCGGGTGAACAAGCAGACCGGGTACCCGGTGGTCTCGGTCAGCAAGTCGATGCGGGTCATCGCGCTCTACGTCGACGGCCGCTACTCCCTCGACGACTCCGCCGCGATCCTGTCCCGCGCGAACCAGGCGCTCGCGACGCTCGAGCGCTACAAGCTCCGCCTCGACGAGGTCGCGGGCACGCTGTCGGCCCTCGAGATCGAGGACCTCGTCACCGCCCGCGACGCCGCGGTCGTCAGCCAGCGCCTCGAGATGGTGCGCAACATCGCGCGCGAGATCGAGAGCTACGTCGTCGAGCTCGGCACCGACGGGCGGCTGCTGTCGCTGCAGCTCGAGGAGCTCATGGCCGGTGTCGACGCCGAACGCGAGCTGGTGGTGCGTGACTACCTGCCCGAGGGCGGGCGACGATCGATCGCGAAGAAGACCGAGCTGGCCCTCGCCGACCTCGACGCGCTGTCACCCACCGACCTCCTCGACCTCGCCGCGGTGGCGAAGGCCGTCGGCTTCAGCGCCGGCCCCGAGGCGCTGGACTCCTCGGTCAGCCCGCGCGGCTACCGCCTGCTCGCCAAGGTCCCCCGCCTGCCGCGTCCCATCGTCGAGCGCCTCGTCGAGCACTTCGGCAACCTGCAGAAGCTGCTCGCTGCCGGCATCGAGGACCTGCAGGTCGTCGAAGGTGTCGGCGAGGCCCGCGCCCGCTCGGTGCGCGAAGGCCTCTCCCGGCTCGCCGAGTCCTCCATCCTCGAGCGCTACGTCTGAGCCTGACGCCGTGGGCTTTCGCCCACGAGCGTCGAAGAGCGGCTGACGAGGTGGTCGGTGGCTCGGGTCGCCGGTCACGTCCGGGTCGCCACGCCGATCAAGGAGAAGCGGTGTCGATCAAGGAGAAGCGGTGTCGATCAAGGAGGAGTGCTGGTCGAGATCGCGGATCGACCAGCACGAGGCCTTGATCGACTGCACAAGTCCTTGATCGTTTCGCCATCCCGCACCGAACCGCCCAGCGAAACCGGCACCCACCTCGTCAGCCGCCTTTCGACGCTCGTCGGCGTCAGCCGACGGCGTCGACGGGCTACGGGGCGGAGGCGAGGGTGCGGCAGAGCTCGGCGAGCTCGGCCGGCGACCGGCCGTCGAGCTCGGGGGCGTCGGCGTCGGCGGCCCGGCGGCCGAGCGAGGACGCCGCCGCGCCGTAGGCGGCGCGGGCCGCGGCGCGGTCGCCGAGGCGGTCGAGCGTGGTCGCGAGCAGGAAGTGCGCGAACCCGGCCTGCGGATCGACGTAGGTCGCCTTGCGCAGCACGGGGACGGCCTCGCTGTGCCGGCCGAGGTGCACGAGAGCGAGCCCGTGCAGGTAGTGGGCGGCCGGGTCGAGCGGCACGGCCTCGGCGCGCGAGGCGGCCAGACGCTCGGCGCGGCTGTACGCACCGGCGGCCAGCGCGGCGCGCACCTCACCCGCGGTGGCGGGGCGCTGCTCGATGACCGGCTTGGGCGGGTCGGGG
>DASZYF010000018.1:0-9579 GCA_035545535.1 Mycobacteriales bacterium
GGTGGTGCTGCCGTCGGCGGCGACGAGCACGGTGGCGGCGCTGTGCGCGCGCAGGCCGCTGGTGTCGGTGACGGTGAGCACCGTGGTGTAGCGGCCGCGCTTGGCGTAGCGGTGCTTGGCGTGGGCCTTGAGCGAGCTCAGCCGCAGCCGGTGGTGGTCACCGAAGTCGAGGACTGCGGACGCGAGCCGGTGCCCGCGCGGCAGCTTCGTCGCAGCCACGTCGATCACGACCGAGCGATGGCCCCGGGGGTGCAGGTGCATCGCGGCACGAGGCTTCGCCGCCGTCGATGCACGGGCGTAGGCGTGCACCGCCGTCGGCGGCGAGGCGTAAGCGGAGCTGGCGCCACCGATGCTGCCGACGAGAGAGCCGACAACCACGACGGCGAGGGAGGAGGAGGTCGCCCAGCGACGGTTGTTGTCCATGGCCCACGAAACGGCTCGGGGCCGCGCGGTCCGGAGGGTCGGTCGGACGAATCTGCTTTGGTGCGTCCGGCGATGCTCGTTCCTGCTAGGTCCGCGCCCTCACGTACTAGTTTCCCAAGACCATCGCGGCACGATGTTGTGACTCGCGACACACAGCACGTCGACATGATGTACACATGATGGGCGGACCGGAACGCTCGCGCGGGACCCGATCGCGGAGCAGGTCACGGGCTACCTCGCGGCTCCCGCTGTGACTACGTGACCTAGCCCTTTGGGCAGGACGCGCGGTCGTGATCTCCCGCGCTGCGCAAACGCGGTCGATCGTGGACCCGTGACCGAGTCTCTGCCCCCGTCTCCCGACCGCCCACGGATCGTCGTCATCGAGGACGACGCCGGCTACGCGAGCCTCGTGCTGACGGCGCTCGACGACCTGGGCGGCGCGGTCACGTTCGAGCACGTCCTGACGCTCGAGGCCGCGCTGGAGCGGGTCGACGACCGCGACGTCGTCGGCGTCCTCAGCGACCTCGGCCTGCCCGACGCCGACGGCCTTGAGGTCGTGGAGCGCCTCCGGGCCCGGGCGCCGCTGTCCTCCCTCGTGGTCCTCACCGGCCGGGAGGACGAGGCACTGGCCGTCGAGGCCCTGCGCCGCGGCGCGGACGACTACGTCGTCAAGTCCGAGGGCGCCATGCGCGACCTCGTGCGCGTCGTCCGGCACTCCATCGAGCGCAGCGGCCACCGGCGCGCCCTGCAGCGGGAGGTCTCCCGCGCCGAGGCCGTGTTCGAGGCGCTGGGCAACGCGGTCGCCATCTTCGATGCCGACCGGCGGGTGATCCGGGTGAACCCGGCGGCCCGGGAGCTGCTCGGTGACCTGACGTGCGACGAGATGCTGCAGGGCCGGATGCCCGCGCTGCTCGGGCGCGACGGCACCCCGCTCGCCGACGCCGAACGTCCCTCGGTCCGGGTGTTCGCCAGCGGCGGTCGCATCCTCGACCGGGACGTCTGCCTGCGGACCGCGACCGGCGAGGACATCTGGATCGACGTGCAGGCCAGCACCTTCCGGGACGAGCACGGGCACATCGACGGCGCGGTGCTGTCGATCCGCGACGTCAGCACGCGCCGCGCCCTCGTCGAGCTGAACCGCGAGAAGTCCGCGCTGCTCGAGGCCGTCGGGCAGGCCGTGGTGGTCACCGACGCGGACGGGCTCATCACGTTCTGGAACCCCGCCGCCGAGCGGCTCTACGGCTGGCGCGCGGACGAGGTGATGGGCCGGCCGGTCGCCGCCGTCGTGCCCACCGCCCAGAGCGAGGAGCAGCTCGCCGCCGTCCGGGACGACCTGCTCGCCGGCCGCTCCTGGACCGGAGACCTGGTGCTGCGCCGCCGCGACGGGTCGATGTTCGACGCCCTGTCCACCGAAGCGCCCATGGCGGACGAGGACGGGCGGTTCATCGGGGCGGTGACCGTGACCACGGACATCACCGGGCGGAAGCGGGCCGAGCGGGCGGCGCAGGTGCTCAGCTCGATCGCGACCACCAGCGGTGACGCGATCCTCACCAAGTCCCTCGACGGGACCATCCAGTCCTGGAACGCCGGCGCGGAGGCGCTTTACCAGTACCGCGCCGACGAGGTCGTCGGTCAGTCGGTCAGCATGCTGGACCCGCGCGGGCCCGGCGAGGTGCAGCAGATCCTCGCCACCGTCTGCCGGGGCGAGACCGTGCGCATCGAGACCGTGCGGCGGCGCAAGGACGGCACCGACATCGTGGTCCAGCTCACGGTGTCGCCGATGTTCGACGGCGCGGGCGCCGTCGTCGGTGCCTCCGCGATCGCGCGCGACGTCAGCGATCGCCGCCAGCTCGAGAAGGAGCTGAGCCAGCTCGCGCTCTACGACGGCCTGACCGGGCTGCCGAACCGCACCCTGCTGCACGACCGGCTCCAGCAGGCGATCGCCAACGCCGACCGGCGGCGCAAGCCCCTCGCCGTGCTGTTCTGCGACCTCGACCACTTCAAGCGGGTCAACGACTCGCGCGGGCACCTGATCGGCGACGAGCTGCTCAAGGTCGCCGCCACCCGCATCAGCAGCGCGATCCGCAGCGGCGACACGGTCGCCCGCTTCGGCGGGGACGAGTTCGTCGTGGTGGCCGTCGACACCGGCCGGGTGGAGGCCGAGGCGCTGGCCCGCCGCATCGGCGCCGCGCTGCAGGAGCCGATGATCATCGACGGGCGGCACCACGCCGTCACCGCGAGCCTCGGCATCGCCGTGACCCCGCCGCTCCCGGCCGACGCGAACGACCTGCTGCGCCACGCGGACGCCGCCATGTACAACGCGAAGAACGCGGGCCGCGCGACGTCGCGCACCTTCGACGCGGGGATGCTCGCCGAGACCTCGGCCCGCCAGCACCTCACCGACGACCTGCGCCAGATGCTCGACGCCGACCGCCTCGAGATCCACTACCAGCCGCAGATCGACCTCACGACCGGAGCGCTCGTCGGTCTCGAGGCGCTGCTGCGCTGGCACGACCCGGCGCACGGCTGGGTCTCTCCGAACGTCTTCGTCCCTCTGGCGGAGGACGCCGGCTTCGCGATCGACCTCGACGACTGGGCGCTGCAGCGCGCCTGCAAGGACACCGGACGGCTGCGCCGGCTCGGGGTCCTGCCGGAGAAGGCCCGGGTCGCCGTCAACCGCTCGGTGCGCTCGCTCACCGACGATCTGCCCTCGCGCGTGGCCGACGCGGCGCGGCGGGCCCGGCTGCCGCTGGAGGCGCTCGAGCTGGAGGTCACCGAGACCGCGCTGATGACCGACCTCACGTTGGCGACCCGCACCCTCGGTGCCCTGCAGTCGCGAGGTGTCGGCGTCGCGCTGGACGACTTCGGGACCGGCTACTCCTCACTCGTCTACGTGCGGCAGCTGCCCATCACCACGCTGAAGATCGACCGGTCGTTCGTCGACCACATCGTCGACGAGGCCGACGACCTGGCGATCGCTACGTCGGTCATCGACCTCGGCCGGCGCCTGCAGCTCTCGACCGTCGCGGAGGGCGTGGAGACCGTCGACCAGCTGGCCATGCTGAAGCGGCTCGGCTGCCGGTCGGCTCAGGGCTTCCTGTGGGCACCGGCGCTGCCGCTCGACGACCTCATCCGCACGTTGAAGCAGAACGGCGGGCGGTGGGCGATCGAGGCGGACGTCCCCGACAGCCCCCGTTCGCGCCCGCGCATGGGAGATGCCCTCACGAACGAGCACGGGCTGCACCGCCTCCTCGAGCTGCACGGCGACGGGGCGTCCCTGATGACGATCGCGGCCGCGCTGAACGCCGAAGGCTTCGCCTCACCCGGCGGGGCGCGCTGGCACCACCGGGCGGTGGCCCGGGCCCTCGCCGACGCCATCCCGCGGCAGCGCCAGGCGGGGGGCGTCCGGCGATGAACAGCCCGCTGCCGGTCGCGATGGTCGTGGATGCCGACGGCGTGCGCGTCACGCTGTCGCAGACCGTGCTCGACAACGCACCGATCGGCATGGCGCTGACCACGGTGTCGGGGACCGTGCTGTGGACCAACGCCGCGATGGCGGAGGTCATCGGCATCGCGGACGCCCGCACGCTCGTCGGCCGGCGGCTCATCGACCTCGTCGGCGAGGACGACGCGCGGCAGCTCGCGGCGGACGCCGCCGCGCTGCTCGCCGGCGACGACGCCCCGCGGCGGGAGATCCACCGGCAGAGCGGCGCGGAGCCCCGATGGCTCGAGGTGCGCAGCTCGCTCGCGCTCGACCCGTCGGGCACACCGGTCGAGCTGGGCGACCCGGCCGAGCCGTGCGTCATCCGCCAGCTCCTCGACGTGACCGAGCGACGGGTCGCCGAGCAGCGCCTCGCCGAGGCGCACCGCGAGCTGGAGGAGCGCAACCGCGAGCTGGAGCGGTCGAACGAGCAGCTGAGCCAGTTCGCGGTCGTCGCGTCCCACGACCTCTCGGAGCCGCTGCGGGTGGTCGCCGGGCACGTCGAGCTGCTGCAGGCCCGGTACGACGAGCTGTTCGACGACCGCGGACGCACGTGGATGGGCTTCGCGATCGACGGCTGCACCCGCATGCGGCGGCTCATCGACGATCTGCTGCTCTACAGCCGCACCGGTCAGGAGCTGCACCTCGAGCAGGTCGCCCTCGCCGACGTCGTCGCGCAGGCGGTGCACCGCGTGGAAGCCCTCATCGGCGACAGCGGCGCCCGCATCGAGGTCGTGGACCCGCTGCCCGAGGTCGTGGTCGACCGCGGTGCGCTGACCCAGGTCTTGGCGAACCTGTTCTCGAACGCCATCAAGTACGCGCGGCCCGACGTCAGCCCATGCATCGTGATACGAGCGAACTGGTACGACGCGGGCTGGCGCGTCGAGGTCGCGGACAACGGCATCGGCATCCCGGAGCGCCACCGCGACCGCGCGTTCCAGCTGTTCCAGCGCTTGCACGGACGAGAGATCGAGGGCACCGGGATCGGACTTGCCCTGTGCCGCAAGGTCATCGAACGCCACGGCGGCACCATCGCGCTGGCGACCAACGAACCGTCGGGGACCACCGTGGTCATCGACCTGCCCACGCTCACCCCGACCCCGAAGGACGAGAAGCCATGATCGACGAAGCCGCACCCGTACGCATCCTGCTGGTGGAGGACAGTCCCGGAGACGTCAGCCTGACGCGGGAGTCCCTGCGCGACGCGCGCGTCGCCAACGAGCTCGTCGTCGTCGGCGACGGTGAGGAGGCGTTGCGCTTCCTGCGGCGCGAGGACGAGCACGCCGACGGCCGCGAGATCGATCTCGTCCTGCTCGACCTGAACCTCCCATGCATGGACGGGCACGAGGTCCTGGCCGAGATCAAGCGCGACCAGTCGCTGCGCGCGACGCCGGTCATCGTCCTCACGACGTCGGCCAACCCCGACGACGTCATGGGCGCGTACGCCGCGCACGCGAACGCCTACGTCACCAAGCCGGTGCTGTTCGCCGACTTCCACGACGTCCTGCGGCGGCTCGAGGGCTTCTGGCTCGACGTCGTGCGGCTGCCGCGCGAGGTGGGGTGACAGCGCGCGACGTGCGGCGGCATCACGTCGGGGTGAGGTGGAAGACCGCCACCTGCGGCGTCTCGTACACGAGCTGCGCCCACGGGCGGCCGAGCAGCGCCTGCCAGGCCTGCGCGGTGACCGGGGCCGTGTGCGCGTTGGCGCCGGGCTCCCGGCCGTCGTAGAAGACGCCGTCGAGGGGGACCTGCTCGTACATGCGCCGGTCCACGAGCAGCCAGCCGACCCGCTCGTCGCGCAGCCGGCTCAGCATGCGGGGATCGGTGCCGCCGGTCGCCTCCGTGAGCCCCCACGTCGGGAAGTCCGCGACGTAGGTGCCGGTCCCGTACAGCACGACGTTCGCGGCGGTCATCGGGTCGGTGACGAACCGGGCGCCCGGCCCGGCGTTGAGCCCGAACCACTGCGCCATCGCGAGCTCCTCCGCGGTCGTGCTGCCCGCCTGCGCGCCGAGCACGTCGGGCACGGGGAACTGCACGGCCTCGTTCACCTCCACCGCGGTGTTGCCGACGAGCAGCACGACCGAGCAGACCGCGGCCAGGACGGCCGCCACGGCCGACCCGCTGACGATCCGCCGCGCGTGCCGGCCCAGCGGCCCGTCGGCGAGGAGCAGCAGCCCGGCGGCGAGCACCGGTGACATCACGATGTAGAGGAACGGCCACGACCGGTGCGCCCACACGAGACCGCGGGCGGACGTGAGCAGCGGGATCGACAGCGGGTACGCGAGGGTGAGCGCGACCAGAGCCGACCGCACCGCCGGCGCGCGGCGGAGCCGGTCGCGCCCGAGCACGCCGGCCGCGAGCAGCGTGAGCAGCAGCGGCGGGGTGAGGTAGCCGGCCACCTGCTCGTACACCGGCAGCACGCTGCCCTGGAACGCGTGGTGCGCGGCCCCGTGCTGTCCGTGCAGCAGGCCACGCAGCTCGTCGCCGGTGGGCAGCACGTAGTCGACCACCGCCCACCCGGACAGCGACATCCAGGCCGCCGTCGTCGCGCCGGCGAAGGCCGCGAGGCCGATCGAGCGCCGGGTCCACATCGACCGTCCGGTGTGCACCCGCTGCGCGACCGCGAGCGCGATCAGCGCGACCGTCATGAAGATGCTCGACACGTGGTGCGTGACGACGGTGGCGGCGATGAGCGCCACGGCGGCCGTGGTCCAGCCGCGGTGCCGGGCGCCCGCCCGGGTCGCCTCGACCACGGCCACGACCGCCCACGCGGCGGTGGCGATGCCGAGCGACTCGTAGGCGAACTGCGTCGTGAAGAACAGGAAGCCCGGACCGGATGCGTAGAGCAGCACGGACACACCGGCGAGGCGGTCGTCACCGCTGACCGCGAGCGCGAGACGGTGGACGGCGAGCAGCAGCGCGAGGTGCGCGAGCCCGACCACGAGCAGCGCGCAGCACCACAGCGAGAGGCGGGTGACGACGTGCAACCCGATCGTCGCCAGGTCCAGGCCCGGGTAGTGCCCGATGACCGGCACCACGCTGTTCGCCACCGGGTGCCCCGCCGCGGCCATGCGCTGCACCTGGCTGAGGTGCAGCAGCTCGTCGATGAAGCCGGGCTCGGCCGGGCTGCGCAGCACCTTCGGCGCGTAGGTGACGACGGCCAGCAGGACGATCAGCGTCATCCGCAGCGCCCGGCTCGTCGAGGAGCTGGCGAGGCGTGCGCCGATCGGGACGAAGGCGGCGAGCAGCCCGACCCAGAACAGCGCGTACTTGAGCGTGCCCTCGGCGGCGTAGCCCGGTCCGGCGTAGTCGAACGCGAGCGCGACGCATCCCACGGTGAAGCCCACGCACGGCCACAGCACGGCGGCGCGCAGCACGGGGATCGTGATGGCCGGCCGCGGCACGCGGAGGGCGAAGCGGTGCTCCAGGACGGCGGCGGTCATGACCGCTCCAGCACCGCGGTCCGGGACGGGCAGCGCTGCCCGCGGTACATGTCGATCGTCAGCTGCGCGGTGTGCAGCGGGTCGTAGTGCCGCGCCGCGAGCCGGCGGGCGGCGTCCGCCCACCGTCGCCGCTGCTCCACGTCGGCCAGCGCCGCGCGCAGCTGCGCGGCGGCGACCGCCGGCTCGTCGTCGAGGACGAGCCCCGCGTCGTGACGACGCAGGTGCATCTCCTCGCCGATGTAGGACGACACCGCGAGGGGCACGCCGGCCGCCATCGCCTCGAGCACCGCGTTCGACGTCGACTCGTAGCGCGACGTCTGCACGTACAGCGCGGCGCCGGCGAGCGCCGACCGCTTCTCCGCGTCGAAGATCGGCGGGAGCAGGAAGAAGTTCGGCGACGCCGCGGCCTGCAGCGCACGGGCCCGCCCGGGGTCGTTGCCGTCCGGCTGCCCGTGCACCACGACATCGGCTTCGGGAAGCCGCTGCGCGATCTGCGCGAGCACGTCGAGCCCCTTGTGCCAGACGTCGTGACGGGCCAGGCACAGCAGCACCGGCCGTCCGGGTGCGGCACGCCACACCGGCTGGGGGAAGCGGGCGAGCGGTGCGTCGTTCGGCACGATGAAGGTGGGCGTCCGGGTGCCGAGTGCGGCCCGCACCTCGGCCACCTCGTTCGCGGTGTGGCACACCGCGGCGCGCGAGGCGCGGACGTAGGGGCCGTCGACCGCGCGGATGAACGCGCGCTTGCGGTGCCGTCCGCGGGCCAGCGCGTCGGGCGCGTACGCCGAGGCGGGGCTCACCACGTAGGGGATGCCCCGGCGTCCGGCGAGCGCGCCGAGCGCCGCCTGCACCGGCCGGAACACCGAGTAGAAGTGGACGACGTCCGGGGGCGTCTCCCCGGTCAGCGTGCGGGCGACCCGGCGGGCGAGCTCGGCGCCGGACTCGTCGGGGAACGCCCGCCAGTCGATGACCTCGGGCCGGTGGCCGAGCTCGCGCTGCGCGTCCATGCGGCGACGCAGACCGTCGGGGATGCCGTCGACCTGCAGGCGCTCACCGCCGACGTTGACGTGCAGGATGCGCAGTGATGTGGGGTCAGCGGACACGGCGACCGCACCTCCTTCGGACGAGCGCGAGCAGCTCCTGCTCGACGCGTTCGGTGATGTGGGAGACGGTGAAGCTCTCGGCCCGCCGGGCCCCCGCGGCGCCCATGCGCGCGCGGCGGTCCGGGTCGTCGAGCAGCTCCTGGAGGGCCGCGGCGAGCGCGGCCGGGTCGCCGGGCGGCACGAGCACTCCGGTGACGCCGTCCTGCACGACGTCGACGAGCCCGCCGGTGCGGCTCGCGACGACGGCCCGCCCGACGGTCGCGGCCTCGGCCGCGACGTGGCCCCACGGCTCGGCCCAGACCGACGGGACGACGCCGAGCAGCGCGTGCCGCCAGGCCGCCATCACCTGCTCGTGCGGCACGTCGGTGCGGACGGTGACGCCCGGCCCCCACTCCTGCGGCTGGTCGGCCCGCGGGGTCCCGAGCACGACGAGCGGGGGGCGGCGGCCGAGCCGGCGGTGCGCGTCGAGCAGCACGTGCACGCCCTTGTGCCGCCCGAGCGCGCCGGCGAACAGCAGGTAGGGCTCGGCGGGCAGGAAGTCCGGGCGCGGTGTGGTGCGTGCGACGTCGGCCAGCCCGTCCGCCAACGCCGTCGGGATGACGTCGACGGGCCGCTCGACGACGGGCTCCGCGGCGGCGGCGACCGCGCGGGACACGGCGACGATCCGCTCGGCGCGGCGCAGCAGCGTCGCGGTGCTGACCCGCAGCGACGTCGCCAGGGCGGCGGAGCGCAGGGCGCCGTACTGCTCGGTGCCGCACGCGACGCAGCGGGACAGGCGCGGGCCGGGGCAGGTCCGGCCGATCCGCGGTGCGGGCAGCCGGCTGCGCTTGTGGCAGCCGGCGCTGTAGTCGTGCAGCGTCCACAGCAGCGGCGGGCTGTCGGCGTGCTTCACCGCGAGGTAGGACCAGGCGATCCAGTTGTGCGCGACGACGACGTCGGGCCGCTCGGCGGCGACGAGGCGGCGCAGGGCCGCGGCCACGCCGGGGTCGGGCGCCGGCACGTGCGGCCGGTGGTCGCTGTCGCTGTACGCGCCGGGCACGCGCTCCGCCCACGCCGACCCGATCCGGTGCACGCGCACGCCGTCGCCGGCATCGCCCTCCGGGCCGGACGCGGTGGTCGCGACCCCCACCAC
>DASZYF010000019.1:0-16885 GCA_035545535.1 Mycobacteriales bacterium
AGAGCGTCCAGTTCTCGATGTAGTAGTTGTCGAACCGGGCGCGCTCCTCGATGGAGGTGTCGCCCCGCAGGCCGTGCACCTGGCTCCAGCCGGTGAGGCCGGCCGGCACGCGGTGCCGCGCGGTGTAGCGCGGGTAGAGGCTGGCGAACTGGTCGACGAAGTGCGGCCGCTCCGGACGCGGGCCGACGATGCTCATGTCGCCGCGCAGGATGTTGATCAGCTGCGGCAGCTCGTCCAGGCTCGTGCGGCGCAGGATGCGGCCGACCCTGCCGAGGCGGGCGTCGTTGGTGATGTTCCAGTTGGTCTGTGACTCGGTCTCGTCCGCCGGCTTGAGCGAGCGGAACTTCATGACCGAGAACGGCCGGCCGTCGAGCCCGACGCGGGTCTGGCGGAAGATCACGCCCGGCCCGCCCTCGAGCCGCACGGCGATCGCGACGGCGGCCATCACCGGGGCGAGCAGGGTGAGCGCAACCCCGGAGACCACGACGTCGAAGGCCCGCTTCACCCGCCAGGCCGGGCTGCGGAACGCGGGCGCGCGCAGGCGCACCAGCGGCAGGCCCCAGACGTGGTCCGCGTCGCGGCCGGTGAAGTAGAGCTCGAACAGCCGTGGGATGAAGAAGATCTCGACGTCGAGCTTGTCGCAGGTGCGGATGACCTCGACCAGCATCGACTCGGGCAGCGACCCGAACGCGACCACGACCACGCCGACCTGGCGGTCGACGATGGTGCGGGCCAGGTCGTCGTCGCCGCCGAGCAGCGGGACCGGCCGCTCCCGGGCGGACAGCAACGGGTCGGAGTCGAGGAACCCGACCGGACGCAGGCCGTACTCGGGGTGCTCACGCAGCAGGTCGACGACCTGCGCGCCCACCCGGCCCGCGCCGAGGATCAGCGTGGTGTGGCCGACGGCGCCGCGGGAGCGGGCCCGGCGCACCACCGCGTAGCCGATGGCGCGGAAGGTGAAGGACAGGGCGCCGGTGAGGGCGCCCGCGGCGAGCAGCGCGACGTGGGCCCGGCCGGTGGCGATCTCACCGATCCCCGCGAGCGCTCCGGCCGCCGCGACCGGCCGCGTGAGCAGCTGGCTCGCGTCGGCCAGCACCGACAGGGTGAGGCGCGAACGGTAGAGGCCGGCCAGGGCGTAGAGGCCGATGATCGCCGGGAGCAGCCCGAGGATCGTGGCGCTGGGCCGGGCCACGAGCGTCGCGAGCGCCCAGGCGCTGACGTCGAGCGCCACCAGTGCGGTCGGGACCGGTCGCGGCGACCAGCGCCGCGCGGTGCCCGCACCGGCCGCGGTGGCGACGTCCGGCGCCGGCGTGGCCGTGACGGTGCGCCGCCGGTCGACCCCCAGGTGTGGCCGGGCCTCGGCGTGGTCGAACCGGGCCGGCACGTAGCGCAGCCGGGTGGTCGGTGTCGGTGTCGTGAGATCGATCGTCCGCCGCCAGCGGCCGCCCCCCGGCGGCGCCGCGCGCACAGACCGTGCACGAGTCGGGTTCAGGTCCGCGTCCACGATTGCCCCTCCTGACGCAGGGGCTTCCCCACCTCTGCGTCGCTGGTCAGGAACGCTAGACGGGCCGTGTACCCGATCCGTTACGTATGTCGGGTATCACACACCTGGCCCAAGGGACACATCACACGCGGTCACCGTGATGCCCCCTGCGGGTGATCAGTGCCGGTCCGGTAACGCCGCTGCGACATCGCCGTGCCGTAGCCCGACAAGGGTGCCACGCACGTGCCAGGGGCCGGGGACGGGCCCGCTGTGGGGTCCGGGGACGACGATGCAGCCGGCTCCGGCGGCGGTCGCGCTGGTGGCGCCGGCGAGGGAGTCCTCGAGGGCGACGCAGCGCGCCGGGTCCACGCCGAGGCGTTCGCACGCCTGCCGGTAGGGGTCGGGGGCGGGCTTGGCGTGGGCCACCTCGTCGCCCGCGACGGTGGCCGCGAACCGCTCCGGCCCGAGGTCGGTGAGGACCGCGTCGACGAGCACCCGGAACGACGACGAGACGAGCGCGCACGGGACGCCCTCCGCGCGGAGTTCGTCGAGCAGGTCCAGGGCGCCCGGCAGCACCGGGGCGCCTGTGCTGAGCAGGCCGACCATGCGGTCGAGCAGGAAGCGCTCCGCCCACGCGACCTCGTCCGGCCCGTGCGCCACGTCGAGCGCCGCGAGCATGATCGGCACCGCGGTGTCGAGTCGCCGGCCCATGCAGGCGGCCTTGATCTCGTCGCTCCACGTGCGCCCGAGCGCGGCCGCCATCTCGGTCTCGGCGACCGTCCACAGGGGCTCCGAGTCGACGAGCAGACCGTCCATGTCCCACAGCACAGCGGCGAGGGGCGCCGTCATCGCTTGCGTCTCCCGAAGTCCGACATCCGACACCAACCCGGCACCTTGTGCGGGCAGGGCCGTCGGTAGTGTCCCCTGCCATGGGCGCGTACTCGACGATCCTGGTGGGCACCGACGGTTCCGAGTCCTCGTTCCGCGCGGTCGACCGCGCGGCCGCGATCGCGGCGGACTCCGGTGCGACGCTCGTCCTCGTGTGCGCGTTCCGGCCGATGGCCGAGCGCGACCGGCAGAAGGCGGCCGACCAGCTCGGTGACCTCGCCTACAAGGTCGCGGGCTCGCACCCGGCCGAGGACATCCTCGGTGACGCCGAGATCCGCGCGCGCAAGGTCGGGGCGACGAGCATCGCGCCGGTGTCCGCCGAGGGCGACCCGGTGGACGTGATCATCGAGGTGGCAGCCACCCACAAGGCCGACCTCGTCGTCGTCGGCAACCGCGGCCTCAACTCGCTCGCCGGGCGGCTCCTCGGCTCGGTGCCGCAGAACGTGTCGCACCGCTCGAGCGTCGACGTCCTGATCGTCCACACCACCGGGAAGTAGCCCGCGGTGCGTTTCCCGCACGCGTACGTAGGCTGATCCGGTGGTCGTCGGCGGATCGGGCGTGATCAGGTGATCGAGCTCGATGCCGACCTGGCGAACCTGCGCTCCCCCGTGGTGCTCGCGGCGTTCGAAGGCTGGAACGATGCGGGTGACGCGTCGACCGGCGCCATCGACCACCTCGCCGATGTCTTCTCGGCGACGCCCATCGGCGCGATCGACCCGGACGACTACTACGACTTCCAGGTCAACCGGCCCATGGTGTCTCTGGTCGACGGGCTGACGCGGCAGATCACCTGGCCGACCTCGCGCCTGTCCCTCTGCTCGCCGCCCGACGGTGACCACGACCTCGTGCTGCTGCGCGGCGTGGAGCCGAACATGCGCTGGCGCGCGTTCTGCGCCGAGCTGATCGGCGCCTTCGTCGAGCTGGGCGTCGGCACGGTCGTGACGCTCGGGGCGCTGCTGGCCGACGCGCCGCACACCCGCCCGGTGCAGGTGACCGGGACCGCGCAGGACGCGGCCACCGCCGAACGGCTCGGCCTCACGCGCAGCCGCTACGAGGGTCCGACCGGCATCGTCGGCGTCTTCCACCAGGCCTGCGACCGGGCCGGCATGACGGCCGCCTCGTTCTGGGCCGCGGTCCCCCACTACGTGGCGCAGCCGCCGTGCCCGAAGGCGACGATCGCGCTGCTGCGGCGCGTCGAAGACCTGCTCGACCTCGCGATCCCCCTCGGCTCGCTGCCCGAGGAGTCGCGTGCGTGGGAGGACCGCGTGGACGAGCTGGCCCGGGAGGACGGCGACGTCATGGAGTACGTCCGCAACCTCGAGGCCCGGGAGTCGACCGAAGACCTGCCCGAGGCGAGCGGCGACGCCATCGCGCGGGAGTTCGAGCGCTACCTGCGCCGGCAGGACCCGAACGCCTGACGGCTACTCGTCGTCGGTGCGGTAGCCGAGGTTGGGCGACAGCCAGCGCTCGGCCTCCGGCACGGTCCAGCCCTTGCGCTTCGCATACTCCTCGACCTGGTCGCGGCCGAGCCGGCCGACGACGAAGTACTGCGACTGCGGGTGCGAGAAGTACCAGCCGCTGACGGACGCGCCCGGCCACATCGCCATGCTCTCGGTGAGCTCGATGCCCGTGCGCGCCTTCACGTCCAGCAGCTCCCAGAGCGTCTGCTTCTCGGTGTGCTCCGGGCAGGCCGGGTAGCCGGGGGCGGGGCGGATGCCGACGTACCGCTCCTGGATGAGGGCCTCGTTGTCGAGGTCCTCATCGGGCTGGTAGGCCCACAGCTCGGTGCGCACCCGCTCGTGCAGCCGCTCGGCGAACGCCTCGGCGAGGCGGTCGGCGAGCGCCTCGAGCAGGATCGCGTTGTAGTCGTCGAGGTCGGCCTTGAGCTCGGCGATCTTCTCGGGCAGGCCGAGCCCGGCGGTCACGGCGAACGCCCCGACGTAGTCGTGCAGACCGGTGTCGCGCGGCGCGACGAAGTCGGCGAGCGAGCGGTGTGGCACTCCGGGACGGTGCTCCCCCTGCTGCCGCAGCATGTGCAGCGTCGCGAGCGGCTGCGCCCGCGTCTCGTCGGAGTACAGCTCGATGTCGTCGTCGTCGACGGTGCTGGCCGGGAAGAACCCGACGACGCCGGCCGCTCGGATCCAGCGCTCCTCGATGACGCGCTCGAGCATCGCCTGCGCGTCGTCCCACAGCCTGCGGGCCGCCTCGCCGGACGCGGGGTTGTTGAGGATGTCGGGGAAGCGCCCCTTCATCTCCCAGGCGTTGAAGAACGGCTGCCAGTCGATGTACTCGCGCAGCTCCGACAGCGAGTAGTCGCTGAACGTCTTCACGAACTGCGTGGCCGTGGTGGTGGCGCGCTCGCCGTCGTGGTGCAGGTCAGGCGCTTGCTGCGCGAGCATGCGCGGACGCGGCGGGCGGTAGCCCGACCACTCGATGGGCGTGCGGTTGGCCCGCGCCGCCTCGATGGGGAGGATGACCTTGGTGTCGTTGCGCGCCGCGTGCCGCTCGCGCAGCGCGGTGTAGTCGGCGTCGATGTCGGCGAGCAGGCCCGGGCGCTGCTCGTCGGACAGCAGCGCGGCGACGACCGGCACCGAGCGCGAGGCGTCCTTCACCCAGACGACCGGGCCGTGGTAGCGCTGGTCGACCTTCACCGCGGTGTGGGCGCGTGACGTCGTCGCACCGCCGATGAGCAGCGGCACGTCGAAGCCTTGGCGCTCCATCTCGCCGGCGAAGGTCACCATCTCGTCGAGCGACGGGGTGATGAGGCCGGACAGCCCGATGATGTCGGCGCCGTGCTCCTTCGCGGCGTCGAGGATCTTCTGCGCGGGCACCATGACGCCGAGGTCGATGACGTCGTAGTTGTTGCACTGCAGCACGACGCCGACGATGTTCTTGCCGATGTCGTGCACGTCGCCCTTGACGGTGGCGAGCACGACGGTGCCGTTGCTGCGGCCGACGTCCTCCGGCGCCTTGCCCGCCTCGATGTAGGGGACGAGGTAGGCGACGGCCTTCTTCATGACGCGCGCGGACTTCACGACCTGCGGCAGGAACATCTTCCCGGAGCCGAACAGGTCGCCGACGACGTTCATGCCGGCCATCAGCGGGCCCTCGATGACCTCGATGGGCTGGCCGCCCCGTGCCTCGATGAGCGCGCGCAGCTCCTCGGTGTCGGACTCGGCGTAGTCGTCGATGCCCTTCACGAGCGCGTGCGTGATGCGCTCCTCGACCGGCAGCTGGCGCCAGGTGTCGTCGGCCGCCTGGGCCTTGGTGCCTTCGCCGGCGAACTCGGTCGCGAGCTCGAGCAGCCGCTCCGCTGCGTCGGGCCGGCGGTTGAGCACGACGTCCTCGATCGCGTCGCGCAGGCGCTGGTCGACCTGGTCGTAGACGACGAGCGCGCCCGCGTTGACGATGCCCATGTCCATGCCGGCCGCGATGGCGTGGAACAGGAAGACGGCGTGGATCGCCTCGCGCACCGCGTTGTTGCCGCGGAACGAGAACGACACGTTCGACACGCCGCCCGACACGAGCGCACCGGGGAGGTTCTCCTTGATCCAGCGCGTGGCCTCGATGAAGTCGAGGCCGTACCGCGCATGCTCCTCGATGCCCGTGGCGAGGGCGAAGATGTTCGGGTCGAAGATGATGTCCTCGGCCGGGAAGCCGACCTCGTCGACGAGGATCGTGTACGCGCGGGAGCAGATCTCCTGCCGGCGCTCGAGCGTGTCGGCCTGGCCCTTCTCGTCGAAGGCCATGACCACGACGGCGGCGCCGTACTTGCGGCACAGGCGGGCCTGCTCGCGGAACTTCTCCTCACCTTCCTTCATGGAGATCGAGTTGACGATGGGCTTGCCCTGCAGGCAGCGCAGGCCGGCCTCGATGACCTCCCACTTGGAGGAGTCGACCATCACCGGGACGCGGCTGATGTCCGGCTCGCTCGCGATGAGCTTGAGGAAGCGCTCCATCGCCGCGACGCCGTCGATCATGCCTTCGTCCATGTTGACGTCGATGACCTGGGCGCCGCTCTCGACCTGCTGGCGGGCCACCGACAGAGCGGTGGCGTAGTCACCGTCGCGGATGAGGTTGCGGAAGCGCGCGGAGCCGGTGATGTTCGTGCGCTCGCCGACGTTGACGAACAGCGAGTCGGCAGTGATCGAGAGCGGTTCGAGGCCGGACAGCCGGCAGGCGGGTCCCACGGCGGGCACGACGCGGGGGGCGGCCCCGTCGACGATGCGCGCGATGGCCGCGATGTGGTCAGGGGTGGTGCCGCAGCAGCCGCCGAGGAGGTTGACGAGGCCGGAGTCGGCGAACTCGCGGACCACGCCCGCGGTGTGCTCCGGCACCTCGTCGTACTCGCCGAACGCGTTGGGCAGGCCCGCGTTGGGGTAGCAGGACACGAAGCAGTCGGCGACGCGGGCCAGCTCGGCGAGGTAGGGCCGCATCTGCTCGGCGCCGAGGGCGCAGTTCAGGCCGACGAGCAGCGGGCGGGCGTGCCGCACCGAGTACCAGAACGCCTCGGTCACCTGGCCGGACAGGGTGCGGCCGGATGCGTCCGTGATGGTGCCCGAGACCATCACGGGCCAGCGCCGCCCGCGCTCCTCGAACAACGTCTCCGCGGCGAAGATCGCGGCCTTCGCGTTGAGCGTGTCGAAGATCGTCTCGATCATCAGCACGTCGGAGCCGCCGTCGACGAGGCCGCGCCCCTGCTCGAGGTAGGCCTCGACGAGCTCGGCGTAGGAGACGTTGCGGGCGCCCGGGTCGTTGACGTCGGGTGAGATCGACGCGGTCTTGGTGGTGGGGCCGAGGGCACCCACGACGAACCGCGGGCGGCTCGGGTCAGCCGCCTCGACCTCGTCGCACGCCGCGCGCGCCAGCCGGGCCGCCTCGAGGTTGAGCTCGTAGGCGAGCTCCTCCATGCCGTAGTCGGCCAGCGAGATGCGCTGCGCGCTGAACGTGTTGGTCTCGATGAGGTCCGCGCCCGCCGCGAGGTACTCGTGGTGGATGGCGCTGATGGCGTCCGGCTGCGTGAGCGTGAGCAGGTCGTTGTTGCCCCGGAGGTCGCTCGGCCAGTCGGCGAACCGGCTCCCGCGGAAGTCGGCCTCCGCGAAGCCGCGACGCTGGATCATCGTGCCCATCGCGCCGTCGAGCACCAGGATCCGGGTGCGGAGGAGCTCGGTCAGCTCCTCGGTGGCGTCCGGGCGGAGGGCAGCCTCGGGACGCTCGGATGCCATATGTCCAGGTTAACGGGCCGGGTCACGCCGTTCCCCGGGATATGCCACCTACAGGGCGACGCCGAGCAGCGCGTCCACGGCCGCGCGCACGAGCGCGGGTGCGTCGGCGTCGGTGCCGCCGGCGCCGACGGCCTGCGCGGCCCACTGGTCGATCGCGCGGAGCGCCTGGGGCGCGTCGAGGTCGTCGGAGAGGGCGCGGCGCACCTCGGCGAGCACGGCGGTCGCGCCGGGGCCGGTCGGACGGGCGACGGCGTCCCGCCAGGTCGCGAGGCGGGCCTCGGCGGCGGTCAGGGTGGCGGGCGTCCACTCCCATGCGGTGCGGTAGTGCTCGGAGAGCAGGCCGAGGCGGATGGCGGCGGGGTCGACGCCGCTCGCGCGGAGCTTCGAGACGAAGACGAGGTTGCCGCGGCTCTTGCTCATCTTGTGCCCGTCGAGCTCGAGCATCGCGGTGTGCACGAAGAACCGCGCGAACGGCCGCACGCCGGTCGCGACCTCGGCCTCGGCCGCGCCCAGCTCGTGGTGCGGGAAGATGAGGTCGGTCCCGCCGCCCTGGATGTCGATCGTCTCGCCGAGGGTGTCGAGCGCGATCGCCGCGCACTCGACGTGCCAGCCGGGCCGGCCCTCGCCGTGGGGGGACGGCCACGACGGCTCGCCGGCGCGCGCCGCCTGCCAGACGAGCGGGTCGAGCGGATCCTTCTTGCCCGTGCGGTCCGGGTCGCCGCCGCGCTCGCGCGCGATCGTGACCATGTCGTCCCGCGACAGGTGCGCGACCTGGCCGAGCGACGGCGCGGTCGACACCGCGAAGTACGTGTCGCCGTCGAGCTCGTAGGTCGCACCGGCCTGCTCGAGCCGCTCGATGACGCGGTTCACCAGGTCCATCGACTCGACCGCGCCGATGTAGGACGTCGGCGGCAGCACGCGCAGCGCCGCCATGTCCTCGCGGAACAGCGCGATCTCGCGAGCCGCGAGGTCGCGCCAGTCCTCCCCCGTCTCGTTCGCCCGCACGAGCAGCGGGTCGTCGACGTCGGTGACGTTCTGCGTGTAGCGGACCTCGACCCCGGCGTCGCGCAGCACACGACCGATGAGGTCGTAGGTCACGTAGGTGAGCGCGTGCCCGAGGTGCGTCGCGTCGTAGGGCGTGATGCCGCAGACGTACATCGTCGCGACCGGCCCGGGTGCGAGCGGTCGGGTCTCACCGGTGGCGGTGTCGTGCAGCCGCAGCGGCGGCGCGGCCGGCTCCACGGGCAGCGCGGGCACGGACGGCGCTGCCCACGACTCCACGAGCGAACTCTAAAGGCGGTTAGAAGGGCGGCCAGGGGACGGCGGGCCAGTCCTCGCTCGGGAACGGGAAGGTGCCGGCGGACAGCAGGCGTTCGATGCGCCCGATGGTCACCGCGATCTCCTTGGTGCGGAGGTGTTCGGAGAGCGCCGCGCCGAGGGCGCCGTCGAGCTCGGCCCGCAGCTCGGTCAGGACGGCGAGCTCGTCGGCAGCGAGAGGGCAGCCGCGCCACTGCCACAGGACGGTGCGCAGCTTGTCGTCGGTGGAGAAGGTCAGGCCGTGGTCGCAGCCGAAGACGTGGCCGCCGCCGACGGGCAGCAGGTGCCCGCCCTTGCGGTCGGCGTTGTTGAGGACGGCGTCGAGGAGCGCGATGCGGCGCAGCGCGGGGTCGTCGGGGCGGCGGACCAGCTCGCCGAGGTCGATCTCGTCGTCGACGTCGATCCACACCTGGACCATCCCGGGTCCGAAGGGGCCGTCGCGCAGGATCGTCGGCGGGACGACCGCCCACGGCGTCGCCGCGGACACGAGGTAGGTCGCCACCTCACGGCCGGCGAGCGTCCCGTGCGGGAAGTCCCACAGCGGCCGCTCCCCACGGATGGGCTTGTAGACCGCCTGCAGCGTGACGCCGTCCTTCTCGACGTGCCCGAACAGCGTGGTGTTGCTGGCGTCGACGAGCCGCCCGATGATCGTGAGCTCGCCGTCCGCGAGCAGCTGCAGGGCGGCCTCCTCGTCGAGGACGGGGCTGTCCTCGTCGCTGCGGGCCGGCTCGCTCACCCGTCCAGTGTCGTACGCGCGGATGACGGCTCGCGCGCTCAGGACAGGCGGGGGCAGACGTGCCCGCTCGGGTCGAGCGGGAGCCCGCAGAGCCAGCACGGCGGGCGGCCGGCGGCGATGACGCGCTCGGCCCGGCGCACGAACGCGCGGGCGTGCGCGGGCGCGATGACGACGCGCAGCACGTCCGGACCCTCGGTGGCCTCGTCGTCGAGAGCGGAGCTGACCGGCTCGCCGTCGCGGACGACCGCGAGCGCCTCGACGACGACCTGCCCCTGGTCGCCGTCCCAGGCGAGGGCGAGCGTGCCGACGCGGAACTCCTCCTCGACGGGGGTGTCCAGGGGCCCGACGTCGTCCTGGCCCATGGCCGCTGCTGACGGCACCTGGCCGCCGCGACGGCGAGCCTCGTCGAGCAGCTCGGTGAGCTTCTCGGCGAGCAGCTGCACCTGGACCTTCTCCAGCGAGACGCTGACGACGCGGGCGCCGGCCCGGGCCTGCAGGAAGAACGTGCGCTCGCCCGGCTGGCCGACGGTGCCCGCGACGAACCGGTCGGGATGCTCGAAGGCATGGACCGAACGGGGCATGCGATCAGTCTCTCTCAGCAGGACGCTCAGCCGGCCCCGCCACCGACCGCTGCGTCGCTGCTCGTCTTCGTGCGGCGGGACTTCTTCGCGGGCGGCGCGAGAGCGGCGTCGAGGCCTTCACCGTTGCCGTTGACCTTCACGACGAACGGGCGCAGGTCGGTGAACCGGACGACCGAGACCGAGCACGGATCGACCTGCAGGCGCTGGAACAGGTCGAGGTGCATGCCGAGCGCATCAGCGAGCAGCGCCTTGATGACGTCGCCGTGGCTGACGACGCACCACACGGCGTCGGCGCCGTGCTCGCCGGCGATGCGGGCGCGCCAATCACGCACCGCGGAGACGGCGCGGGCCTGCGTCTCGGCCAGCGGCTCACCGTCCTTGCCGGGGAAGACCGCGTCCGACGGGTGCGCCTGGACGACCTTCCACATCGGGTCCTTCGCCAGATCCTTCAGCGGCTTGCCGGTCCAGTCGCCGTAGCGGCACTCGCCGACCCGGTCGTCGACGACCACGTCGGTCGCGGTGAGGTTCTCGAGCAGCACTGCTTCGGCGGTCTCGAGGCAGCGCTCCAGCGGCGAGGACACGATGCGGGTGATCGGCACGCGGGCCAGCCGCAGCGCGACGTCGCGCGCCTGGGCCTTGCCGCGCTCGTCGAGGTGCACGCCGGGGGTCCAGCCGGCGAGCACCGGTCCGGTCATCGGCGTGAGGCCGTGCCGGATGAGCAGCAACGTGGTCACGACAAGACGCCGGCCTTCTCCCCGGCCTCGATCACCGTGCGCAGCAGGGCCTTTCGCTCCTCGAGCGTGCTCGCGTAGGGAGCGAGTGCGAGCTGGGTGACGCCCGCCTTCGCGAAGTCCTGCAGACGCTCGGCGATGCGCTCCGGCGGCCCGATGAGGGACGTGCGGTCGACGAGGGCGAACGGGACCGCCTCGGTCGCCGCCTGCTGCTGCTTGCCGAGGTAGAGGTCCTGGATGCGGGCGGCCTCTTCCTCGAAGCCCATGCGGCGGGCCTGCGCGTTGTAGAAGTTCTGCTCGCGGCTGCCCATGCCGCCGACGTAGAGCGCGACGTAGCCCTTGATGGGCTCGGCGATCGCCTCGAGGTCGTCGCCGACGGCGACGGGCAGCGTGGCCGCGACGTCGAACCCCTCGAGCGTGAGGCCGGCCTTGGCCCGCCCGGCGGCGATGTGCGCGATGTGCTCGCTGACCAGCTCGACGTCAGGGAAGATGCCGAGCCAGCCGTCGGCGATCTCACCCGCGAGCTCGAGGTTCTTCGGCCCGACCGACGCGAGGTAGACGGGGATGTGCTCGCGCACCGGGTGGATCATCAGGTGCAGCGCCTTGCCGGGGCCGTCGGGCAGCGGCAGCGTGAAGTGCTCGCCCTGGTAGCTGAGCTTCTGGCGGGACAGCGCCTTGCGCACGACCTCGACGTACTCGCGTTGCCGCGCGAGCGGCTTGTCGAAGCGCACGCCGTGCCAGCCCTCGCTCACCTGCGGACCGGACAGGCCGAGACCGAGCCGAAAGCGCCCCTGCGACAACGTGTCCAGCGTGGCTGCGGTCATGGCGGTCATCGCGGGTGACCGCGCGGGGATCTGCATGATCGCGCTGCCGATGCCGATGTTCGTCGTCTGCGCGGCGATCCACGCGAGCACCGAGACCGCGTCGCTCCCCCACGACTCGGCGACCCACATGCAGGTGTAGCCGAGCTCGTCGGCGACCTTGGCGAGCGCGATGTTGTCGGCGTCGTTCCCGCCGCCCCAGTAGCCGAGGTTGAGCCCGAGCTGCATGAGAACGAACCTAGGGCCTCCGGCCGCGGCGGAGAAGCGTGCCACGGCTTCGGCGGTCCGCCGGACCGTAGTGTCTTGCGACGTGCGGACCCGACGCGTAGGGGCTACCGGCCTCGTCGTCGGCCGCATCGGCCTCGGGACGCTCACGTGGGGCCAGGAGACCGACGCCGACGAGGCGGGCGCCATCCTCGCCGCGTTCCGTGCTGCCGGCGGCACGCTCGTCTGCACCGCCGACGGGTTCGGTGACGGCGCCGCCGAGGACGTGCTCGGCCGGCTCATCGCCGCCGACCGGGACGAGCTGGTGCTCGCCGCGCAGACGGGATCGCCCTGGTCACCGTCGGTCGGCGGCTCGCGACGGGCGCTGCTGGCGGCCCTCGACGCATCGCTCGACCGACTGCGCACCGAGCACCTCGACCTCTGGCTGGTGCGCGGCCTCGGCGGCAGCGCGCCGATCGCCGAGACGTTGTCGGCGATGGAGATCGCCGTGCGCTCGGGCCGGGCGCGCTACGCCGGCTTCACCGACGTCGCCGCGTGGCAGCTCGCGACCGCGGCGACGACGCAGGCGATGGTTCCCGGTGCGACGCCCGTGGCCGCCGTGCATGCCGAGTGGTCGTTGCTCGCCCGCGATGCCGAGCGCGAGCTGGTGCCGGCCGCGGTCGCGGCCGGTGTGGGCGTGCTCGCATGGTCACCGCTCGGGCGCGGGGTGCTCACCGGCAAGTACCGCGGCGGCGTGCCGCGGGACTCGCGGGGAGGCTCGGAGCGCTGGCAGGAGTTCGTCACGCCCTACCTCGACGACCGCGCGACGCGGGTGCTGGACGGCGTGCTCACCGCCGCCGACGGGCTGGGCGTCTCGCCCGCCGCGGTGGCGCTCGCCTGGTTGCGCGACCGCCCCGGCGCCACGGCCGCGGTCGTCGGCCCGCGCACGGCCGCCCAGCTGCAGGCGGCGCTGGCGGCCGAGGACCTCACGCTGCCTGATGAGATCGAGGCGGCGCTGGACGAGGTGTCGACCCCGGTCGTGCGGCCCTGATCGGCTAGGTTGCGCGCGATGGCCGAGTTCGAGCACGTGCAGCTGTCCCTGCCGCGCGGCACGACGTCCTCCCACAGCTCGACGGTGCTGTCGATCGCCGCGAGCTACGGCGGCTGGGAGCTGCGGCGCTACCGCTCGTGGCCGGACGGCCGGCGGAAGGTCGACCTGCGGCGCCGCGTGCAGCCGGGCCAGGAGCCGGGGCTGAGCCTGCCCGGCCTGTCCGTCTAGCAGGTAGCCAGGAACCGCCGCAGGACGCGGCTGCCGAACCGCAGCGCGTCCGTGGGCACCCGCTCGTCGACGCCGTGGAAGAGGTCGGCGAACTCGAGGTCGGCCGGCAGCTGCAGCGGCGCGAAGCCGAACACCCGCATGCCGAGCCGAGCGAAGCTCTTGCCGTCGGTGCCGCCGGAGAGGCAGTAGGGCACGGAGAGCGCGGCCGGATCCTCGGCGAGCAGGGCGGCACTCATGGCGTCGACGAGCGGACCGTCGAACGTCGTCTCGATGCCCGTGTCGTAGTGGACCTTGTCGATCTCGACCTCGTCGCCCAGCAGCTCGCGCAGCACGCGCATGAACTCCTCGTCGCGGCCGGGCAGGAAGCGGCCGTCGATGTGCGCGGTGGCGGTGCCCGGGATGACGTTGGCCTTGTACCCGGCCGCGAGCATCGTGGGGTTGACCGTGTGGCGGAGCGTGGCGCCGATGATGCGGGCGAGCGAGCCGATCTTGTCGAGCAGCAGCTGCGGGTTGTCCTCGTCGAAGTCGAGCCCCAGGGCGTCCGCGAGCTCCTGCAGCAGCCGCTTCACCGTGGGGATGAGCTCGACGGGGAACTGGTGGCGGCCGACGCGGGCGACCGCCTCGGCGAGCAGCGTGACGGCGTTGTCGTCGTTGAGCATCGAGCCGTGGCCGGCGCGGCCCTTCACGGTGAGGCGCAGCCAGGCGATGCCCTTCTGCGCGGTCTCGATGAGGTAGAGCCGCTTGCTCTCGCTGACGGTGTAGGAGAACCCCCCGACCTCGCCGACGCAGTCGGTGGCGCCTTCGAAGAGCTCGGGGTGCTCGCGCACCAGCCACTGCGCGCCCAGCTTGCCGCCGGCCTCCTCGTCCGCGACGAACGCGACGATGAGGTCACGCGGCGGCTGCACGCCCGACGCCGCGAGCTCGCGCACGTTGGCGAGCGTCATCGCGACCATGTCCTTCATGTCGACGGCGCCGCGGCCCCACAGGTAGCCGTCCTTCTCCTCACCGGCGAACGGCGGGACCTGCCAGTCGTCGGCGACGGCCGGCACGACATCGGTGTGCGCGTGCAGCAGCAGCGCCGGCCGCGACGGATCGGCGCCGGCGATGCGCGTGATGACCGACGAGCGGCCCTTCTCCGACTCGAGGAACGTCGTCGCGAGACCGACGTCGGAGAGCTTCTCGGCGACGTACTCCGCGGCGGCACGCTCCCCCGGTCCGGAGTCGTCACCGAAGTTGCTCGTGTCGATCCGCAGCAGGTCGCGGCAGAGGTCGACGACCTCGGCTTCGGCATCGACGGGCGTCCCCGAACGCGTCACGGCCCCGACGCTACGCCGGGGCCGTGACGGGTGGTGCGGGGTTGTTGCGGGCGGGTCAGCCGCCGGCGCTGCCCAGCTGGCCGGCGAGCAGCGGGCCGAACTGCGCCGCGAGCTTGGACAGGTCGACCGGCGTAGCGCCCGAGGGGGCGCCGGTGTCACCCGCGGTGCTCGCGAAGTCGAGCTCGATGGGCAGGTGCTGGCCCGCGACCGTGCTGGCCTTGTCGGCCGGAGCGAACTGCACGATGTCGAGCGAGAGCGTCGTCAGCGCGCCGTCCTTGACGTAGGCGTCGACGTTGACGGTGCGGTTCGGCACGTCGTTCAGCTTCGTCAGCCGGCTGCCGGCCAGCGATCCCCCGGGGACCGAGGCGGTGATGGACTGCAGGTCCGCGGCCAGCTTCTGCAGGGGCGCCGCCAGCACGAGGTGCTCCCCCTTGTCGGTGCTGCCCGCGTCCGTCGCGGCCACGTCAGCCGTGAGCGTGCTGAGCAGCTTCGACGCGACGTCACCGCTTGCTCCGGCCGCCGGCGACGCCGGCGCCGAGGCACCGCCCGCGAGCGTGGAGAACTGCTGGATGATCGCGGGAAGTCCCTGCAGCTCCAGCCACTTGCCCGCGAGCGCGTCCTGCAGGAACGAGAACTGCGGGGTCTTGCCGTACTGCGCGATCGCCGGCGGCACCGTCTTGCCCGACAGCGTCGCGATCTTCGGCACGTCGAGCTTGATGAAGGCCCGCTTCGACCCGCTGAGGTAGCGGAACTCGAGGATCGGGCCGCCCCCTGCGTTGATCGCGAAGTCGTAGTCGGTCTTGCCCGTGGTCGCGGCGGTCTTGAGGTCGCCGGCCTCGGCGTGCGTGGCGAACGTGATGCTGCCGCCGGTGAGCAGCGCCAGCGCGGTGTCCGACGGCAGCTTGCCGTTCTGCCCGGTCTCCGACGCGAACGCCTTGAGCTGGGCTTCGGTGGCGCCGAGCCTCAACGTGACCGTGGCGGAGTCGCCCGACGTCACCTTGGCGACGGCGCTCGTGAAGGTGGCCTGCGCGGACCCGCCCGCGCCGGTGGCCGCCGCGCCCGTGGGTGTGCTGCTGCCGTTGCCGTTGTCGCTCTTCTTCGACGATCCGCAGGCCGCGACCGTGCTGAGCGCGACGCCCGCGACGAGCACGCTGACGCCCATGCGGCGGGCATAGGTGGAACGCATGACGACCCTCCCGGTGATGTCTCTCGTCAAGGACCGCCGCACGGGGGTGAGGGCTGGTCCGAGGTGGCCAACCTATCCGCTCAGGTGCGCGGATCGGCCGGGCCGCGGGCGAGTCGTGGCCGGATCGTCAGCAAAGCGCTGCTCAGCAGTCCGGCCAGCACCAACGCCACCGCGGCGAGCGGCGTCGCGGGCTCGGTTCCGGTGGCCGCGAGGCCGTGCGGAGCATGCGCGGTCGGCCGTGCCGCTGAGGGCGATGCGGGCGGGTTTGGGTGCGTCGCTGCCTTTGGGACGAGGTCGGCGTAGATCGCGGTCTCCAGGTAGTCGTTCTCCTGCGCGTCGCCGCTGCCGGGCGCCAGCTTCGCCCCCTCGGCGCGCAACGCCGCGCGGTCGGCGTCGGGCGCGACCCACGGCGTGAGCGCGAGGAACTGGGGCTTGTCGCCCGCGTACACGCCGTCGGCCCGCACGTCTTCGGCTTGCAGCGCCGCGTCCCCGACGTAGTGCTGCGGAGGGCGGCGCGCGCCGCGCTGCAAGATCGCGCTCTGCCCGTCGAACGCCAGGTCCGCGAGGTTGCCGACCATCATCGGGTTGACGGCGTAGCGGAAGTGCACGGTCGGATCAGCGACGGCGCGCCACGCGGAGCTCATCCACTCCAGCGGCTGCCACGGGTCCTCGCTCGCCGGACCGGTCCACCGCCCGGGGTTGGCGTCGGGCTGCAGCAACACGTCGGCACCGAGGTGGTCGAGGCAGGCCATCCAGGCCTTCGCGGTGTCGGCGCACGGCTGCAGGTCAGGCGAACGGGCGCCGAACGGATAGCCGAACGTGAACGCCGGGAGGCTGATGCCGATGCCGAGGCGCCAGCCCGCGATCGTCACCGGCTGCGCGTTGGCGACCGCGGCCGCACCCGTGCTCGGTCCCGGGTCGAGCGCGAGCAGCGTCGCCTCGGTGTCGGTGAGCGGCACCTTCTCCGTGCGGGACAACAGGTTGCGCATGCCGTCGGGCGCGCTCGGATGCAGGTCGGTCGGGCCCCACACGTAGGCGGTGTTCGTGACGCGCGGCGTCGTCGCGACGTAAGCGGTGCCCGGCTCGCTCGGGTCGCCGTAGAGCGCGACCTCGGCGGG
>DASZYF010000020.1:0-11823 GCA_035545535.1 Mycobacteriales bacterium
AGAGCGTCCAGTTCTCGATGTAGTAGTTGTCGAACCGGGCGCGCTCCTCGATGGAGGTGTCGCCCCGCAGGCCGTGCACCTGGCTCCAGCCGGTGAGGCCGGCCGGCACGCGGTGCCGCGCGGTGTAGCGCGGGTAGAGGCCGGCGAACTGGTCGACGAAGTGCGGCCGCTCCGGACGCGGGCCGACGATGCTCATGTCGCCGCGCAGGATGTTGATCAGCTGCGGCAGCTCGTCGAGGCTGCTCTGCCGCAGGAACTTCCCGATGGGGCCGAGCCGGTCGTCGTGCGCGATGTTCCAGTTGGTCTGCGACTCGGTCTCGTCCGCCGGCTTGAGCGAGCGGAACTTCATGACCGAGAACGGCCGGCCGTCGAGCCCGACGCGGGTCTGGCGGAAGATCACGCCGGGGCCGCCCTCGAGCCGCACCGCGAGCGCGATGACCGCCATCAGCGGCGAGAGGATCGTCAGCGCGATGCCGGACGCGAGCAGGTCGAACGCGCGCTTGAGGCGCCACGCAGGGCTGCGGAACGCGGGCGCGCGCAGGCGCACCAGCGGGAAGCCCCACAGCAGGTCGACGTCGCGGCTGGTGAAGTAGAGCTCGAACAGCCGCGGGACGAAGAAGATCTCGACGTCGAGCTTGTCGCAGGTGCGGATGACCTCGACCAGCATCGACTCGGGCAGCGAGCCGAACGCGACGACGACGTCACGCACGCCGAACTCGACGATGGTCTGCGCAAGCACGTCGTCGCCACCGAGCACCGGCACGCGCCGCTCGGAGGGCTGCAGCAGCGGGTCGGAGTCGAGGTAGCCGACGGGGCGCAGGCCGTACTCGGCGTGGTCGTGCAGCAGGTCGACGACCTGCGCGCCCACCCGGCCCGCGCCCAGGATCAGCGTGGGGTGGCCGACGACGCCGCGCGCCCGCGCGTGCCGGACGGCGGCGTAGCCGATCGTGCGGCCGGCGAGCGCGAAGGCGCCCAGGAGCACGCCGGTGAGGATGAGCTCGGCGCGGGCGTCGTCGCGGTGCAGCACGATGATCGCCGCGGCGACGGTGGCCGAGGACGCGATGGCGCGGGCCACGATGGCGACCGCGTCGTCGAGCGCGGACAGCGTGAGCCGCGACCGGTAGAGCGCCCCGAGCTGGTAGAGCACGATGGTGATGCCGAAGACCCACAGGTCGGCGAGCCGGGCCTGGGTCAGCGCGACGGCGCCCCCGAACGCGAGCACGTCGATGGCGAGGAAGAACGGCGAGACGCCCCAGCGCAGCAGCGTGCGGTAGACGAACGGCCGGCGGCCGGGGCGCAGGCCTCGGGTGCCTTCGTCGCTGCGCTGGCGGGGCAGCGCGACGACGTTGGTCGCGTCGACCGGGGAGGCCGGGACGGTCTCCGTGGCCCGGGCCCGCGCCACACGGCCACGGCGGAGTACGCGCTCCGTCGTGCCACTCATGGGGGCGGGGCTCTCCTCGGGCGTGGCTTCGGGACTGGCCGTCACGAGAAGGCACTCACGACGACCCGCGGGCGGGCGCTCACAAAAGTAACCGGCCGAAGCGTCTGGGCCGTTACGACGCAACCAACGATCACGAGGGGTGGATCGGCACGCTGCCCGATCTTCCTAACCCTGACCGGTCACCCGACCGAGCGAAGATCAAGATCGTTTCGTCCGATCCGTGACGCTCTCCGGCGAGGAACGCCGCCGGCCCCCGCCACGGAGCGTGACGAGGGCCGGGGGAAGAGCGCCGGTGACGGTCAGGCGGAGGCGCCCACGGCGATGGTCTCGGCCACCTGGCCGGCGCGGGCCGAGAGCTCCCGCTTGTCGCGGTCGAGCGCCTCGGCGAGGTCCTCGTCGTTGCGCATGAGAGCGTCGAGGTCGTTGCCCGCCATGTCGAGCACGCCCATGTCGGCGTAGGCCTTCTGGACCCGGTCGCCCCACAGGCCGATGTCCTTCACGCACGGGACGATCCGGTTGAACAGCTGGGCGCGGAACATGCGCATGAGCGGGCTGTTCTCCACGTACTCCATGCACTCGTCGACGTCGAAGCCGAGGTTCTCCCACACCTCGCGGGCCTGGAGCCGGTCACGCATGAGGTAGCAGCCCTCGACGACGAACTCCTCGCGCTCGTCGAGCTCCTTGGCCGAGAGCTGGCTGTAGTACTCCTTCAGCGCCATCCGCCCGAAGGCCACGTGGCGGGCCTCGTCCTGCATGACGTAGGACAGGATCTGGTGCGCGAGCGGCGAACGGCCGCCGCCGGTGAGGTCGCGCAGGTAGCCGAACGCGGCGAGCGCCAGGCCCTCGATGAGCACCTGCATGCCGAGGTAGGGCATGTCCCAGCGGCTGTCGGACAGCGTCTGGTCGAGCAGCGTCTTGAGGTGCGGGTTCATCGGGTAGAGCAGCCCGATCTTCTCCTGCAGGAAGCGGGAGTAGGTCTCGGCGTGCCGGGCCTCGTCCATCGTCTGGGTGGCGGCGTAGAACTTCGCCTCGATGCCCGGGACGCTCTCGACGATGCGGGCGCTGCAGATCATCGCCCCCTGCTCACCGTGCAGGAACTGGCTGAACTGCCAGGACGTCATGTGCTGGCCGATCTGGCGGCGCAGCTCCTCGTCCTTCTCGACCTTCTGCCACTGCCGGGAGCCGTAGATCGGGATCATCTCGTCGGGCTGGTTGAGGACGTTGTACGGGTCCACCTCGATCGACCAGTCGATGCGGGTGGCCTGGTCCCACTGCTTGTCCTTGCCCTTCTGGTACAGGTTCAGCAGCCGGTCGAAGCCCCCGTCGTACTCCCACGTGAAGCGGGCATCGCCGCTCATGGGGACGTTCCACGTCTCGTCGGCCACTGGCATCGCGTAGTGGTCGTAGGTGGTCATCGCGGTCCTTCCGTGGGTGCGGGGCTGAGCATCTTCGTGACGATCAGGGCGGCCGTGGCGGCCGTGGTCTCGGGCGGTTCGGTCGGGAGGACGACGTGGCTCACGGTGAGCCGCACGACGATCTCGGCGACGGTGCGGACCTCGCGCAGCGACAGGTCCGGCCAGTAGGAGGTGACCCGGGCGACGAAGCGGTCGCGGGCGGCGTCGAGCAGGGGTTCGGCGCGGGTGGTGAGGAACGGCAGCAGCTGGGCGTCGCGGGCGCTGGTGAGGACGGCCTTGATGAGGGGGTCGTCGTGGGCCAGCTCGAGGGTGCGGCGCACGGCCGCGGCCACGGAGGCGGCGGCGTCCGGGTTGAGCTTCTCGTCCAGCGCGCGGTCGACCTCGGCCAGGAAGCGCTCGGTCTGGCGCCAGGCCATGGCCTCGGCGAGGCCGTCCTTCGAGCCGAACTCGTTGTAGAGGGTCTGCCGGCTGACCCCCGCGGCGCGCGCGACGTCGGCCATCCGCGCACGGTCCCAGTCCCCCGCGAGCACCGCGTCGTAGGCGGCGTCCAGGAGCGCGTCCCGCACTGCGCTCACCGGGGTCACGCGCCCATGATTTACACGAACCGCCATCGTGTCAAGAACCGGGTTGACATCCACAGGGCCGGCGTACAGATCCGGTGTCCGGCGTCACTGACGCGGTCGCCTGGCGGCGAGCGCCGGAACGACGGCTGACGAGGTGGGCGCGTGGTTCGCCCGGCTGCTCGCTGCGGGCAGCTCGTCGCCGGCGGAGATCTAGCGCCGCTGACGACGACCCGGCGCCAGCTGCTCGCTGCCGGCGGCGAGAGAGCGCCGCCCCCGACGAGCCGACGTGCACTCCTCGTCGTCGGCGGCGAACCCGGCGTCGGCCGGCCGCGTGCGCGTGCCGTACGGCGTCGATCGGCAGGATGGGCGGGTGGACGACGACCTGGCGCTGGCGCTGGAGCTGGCCGACGCGGCGGACGCGATCACGCTCGGCCGCTTCCGGGCGGCAGACCTGGTGGTGACCACGAAGCCGGACACCACGCCGGTCACCGACGCCGACCAGGCCGCCGAGGCCGAGGTCCGCCGCCTGCTCGCCCGCGCCCGCCCGGGCGACGCCGTGCTCGGCGAGGAGGAGGGCGAGACCGCCGGCACCGGCGGGCGCCGGTGGATCGTCGACCCGATCGACGGCACCAAGTCCTATGCGCGCGGCGTCGCGGTGTGGGCGACGCTGCTGGCGCTCGAGGTCGACGGCGAGGTCGTGCTCGGCGTGGTCAGCGCGCCGGCCCTGCACCGGCGCTGGTGGGCGAGCCGCGGCGGGGGCGCCTGGGCCGACGACGGCCTGTTCGAGCCGGGCACCGAGGCGCCCCGGCGGCTCGCGGTCTCACAGGTGTCGGCGCTGTCCGACGCGTCGCTGTCCTACTCCTCGCTGTCCGGCTGGGCGGCCCGGCCTCAGGGCCTCGGCGCGTTCCTCGGACTGGCCGACGCCTGCTGGCGGACCCGCGCCTACGGCGACTTCTGGTCGCACGTGCAGGTGGCCGAGGGCTGCGTCGACCTCTCCTGCGAGCCCGAGGTCAGCCGCTGGGACCTCGCCGCGCTGCAGCCGATCGTCGAGGAGGCGGGCGGGCGCTTCACCGACCTCTCCGGCGTCCGTGGGCCGGGCGGCGGCAGCGTGCTGGCCAGCAACGGCCGGCTGCACGACGCCGCCCTCGCGCTGCTCACCCCCGAACGCGCGTGATCCGTGCGAGATCGGCCCGAAGATCGAACCGATCTCGCACGGATCACGAGGTGGCGGTGGTCAGCCGCGGGGGCGGGTGATGCCGATGATCCGCTGCCACGGGACGGGCACGCGCCACACGGGCGTGCCGCTGTGCGAGGCCTCGATCATCCAGCCGTCGCCGACGTAGAGCGCGACGTGGCCCATGCCGGCGAACTCGAGGATGTCGCCGGGGCGCGCGTTGCCCCGGCTGCGGATGCGCGTGCCCTCGGACAGCTGCGCGCCGCTGTAGTGGGCGAGCGAGACGCCCGCCTTGCCCCAGACGTAGCGGGTGAGCCCGGAGCAGTCGAACGCGTACGGGCCGGCCGAGCCGTAGGAGTACGGCCGGCCGAGCTCGTGGTAGGCCCAGGCCACGGCGACGCGGGCGCCGTAGGGCAGCGACCCATGGGCCTGGCGCTTGAGCGTGTGCAGGCTCTTGTACATCGCCGGCAGGTTCACCCGCGACACCGACGGGTGCATCAGCGCGTAGCGCTGCTTGGCGGCGGCGCTGTGCGCGACCCGCCAGCGGATCTGCGCGCGCTTCTGCTGCGCGACCCGGGCCCGGTCCTCCGCGGCCTCCGCATGGGCGGCCCGGTACTCGGGCGCTTGCGAGGAGCTGGCGGCGGCCGCGGGTGCGGCGGCCCGGTGGTGGGAACCATGGGAGGCGGCGGCCGGGATGGCCGCCGCGGAGACCATGGCCGTTGCCAGGGCAACCGAAGCGAGGGCGCGCGCGGGCGCGCGAAGTGGGCGGACCACGGGAGGGACGGGCTCCGTTCGCGTCGTGCCGCCTACCGGGTGAGCTGACGGGTTCGGGCGCGACGCTGCCCTACCGCTTCGGGGACTGGCCCTTGTGCGGATTCACCCCTGGACCTCGCGGTCCGATCCCTGACGCCGGGTGGTTCTGGTGGTGTCGGCGCCCGGGTGGGTCCCCGGCTGCCCTTGCGGGCACTCGGCGGTGTCGGCCGCGGACCTGGGAGGTCCGCTGCTGCACCGACGACCCGTCGCTGGCTTGCGCGGATCCTGCAGTCACCTTCGACGAGAACGTGAACGGCTCCTTACCGCCGAACGGACCGTTGTGCGTCCGGTGTCTTTCGCGTGATCGCCGCGTGACCTGCAGATGTGAGCCGGCCCACTCGGCCCGCCTCCGGTGGGCGGTCAGCCGGCCTGCTCGAACCAGCGCCGCGGCGACCCGATGAGGAGCTCGTCGACCTGCTCCGGGGGCACCCCGCGGTCGAGGAGGGCGGGCACGACGTCGCGCCCGACGTGGAAGTAGTTCCAGTTCACCATCAGCGCGGCGGTCGACGGCTCCATCCAGTCCAGGTAGCAGGCGGCGTCCTGCGCGAGCGCCATCTGTCCGGCGAAGCCGCGGCGGCACAGCTCGACGACGGTGTCGACCCGCTGGTCGAACGAGACGTGCAGCTCGATGCCGAACCGGTCCATGCCGAGGAAGTAGCCCTTCTCGGCGAGCTCGGTGAGGTGGTCGACGTCGTCGGTGTCGCCGCTGTGCGCCAGCTGCACGGCGCTCGGCGGCACGCCTTCTTCGTCGAGCACCCGCGCGACCTCGAGGCCGGTCTTCGTGCCGGGGTGCGTGTGCACCATCACCGGCGTCCCGGTCTGCCGGTTCGTCTGCGCCACCGCGCGCAGCACGCGCTCGACACCGGTGGTGAGCCCGGGTTCGTCGATCGCGCACTTGAGCAGTGCGGCCTTCACACCGGTGCCCTGGATGCCGTCACGGATGTCGCCGACGAACAGGTCCACCATCGGCTCCGGCAGGCTCTCGTGGACGCCGCGTCCCCGGTAGCGGAAGAAGTTGGGCGCATCGCCGTAGGTGTACACACCCGTGGCCACGACGATGTTGAGGTCGGGCACGGCCTCGTTGATGCGCTGGATGCGCGGGATGTTGCGACCAAGGCCGTCGACGGTGGGGTCGACGATCGTCTGGATCCCGCTGTCCCGAAGCTCTCGCAGCTTGGTGATCGCCTCGGCGACCTTCGCCTCCTCGTCGAACTCGCCCGGCCACTGCAGCTGCGTCTCGGTCGTCATGACGAACACGTGCTCGTGGATGAGCGTCCTGCCCATCTCGCTCGTCGGGATCGGTCCGCGGACGGTCTCCACCTCGGTGCGCATGACTGCACCTTCGCAGGGGAGCGCAGAAGAGGGCCGCATTGGGTTCGAGCGACGCACCCAGCGCGATGCAACCGTGACCTGGCGGTGCGGTGCACCGCGCACCCGTCCCATCCGCTCTATGTTCAGCCACGCGCAAGGAGGCGCGACCGAGATGCAGGTGACTGGGCACATGCATGTGAGGTTGACCGGGCAGCAGGTGCAGCCTGCATGAGCGAGCTCGTGGTCGACGGTGTCTCCGTGCGCTTCGGCGGGCTCAGCGCGCTCGAGGACGTGTCGTTCACGGTCGGCCACGGGCAGGTCTGCGGCGTCATCGGGCCGAACGGCGCCGGCAAGACCACGCTGTTCAACGTCATCTGCGGCTTCGTCTCGCCCACCGAGGGATCGCTCACCTGGGAAGGGGCTCGGTTCCGGCCGAAGCCGAACGCCCTGGTGCGCGCCGGCATCGCCCGCACGTTGCAGGGCGTCGGCCTGTTCGCGGGCCTGACCGCGCTCGAGAACGTGATGGTCGGTGCCGCGCACACGCGCCGAGCCGGCTTCGCGAGCCCCCTGCTCGGGCTGCCGCGCAGCGACCAGGACGAGGAGCGCCTCCGCCGCGAGGCGCTCGGTTGGATGGAGCGGCTCGAGGTCGCCGACGCCGCGCACCGGCTGCCACCGACGCTGCCCTACCCGGTGCAGAAGCGGGTCGCGCTCGCGCGTGCGCTGGTGAGCCGCCCGCGGCTGCTGCTGCTCGACGAGCCGGCGGGCGGCCTCGGCGCCGAGGACATGGACGCGCTCGGCGCGCTGATCCGCACGCTGCCCACCGATCCCGGGCAGCCCTGCTCGGTGCTGCTCGTCGAGCACCACATGGACCTCGTCATGCGCGTGTGCGACCGCGTGGTCGTGCTCGACTTCGGTCGCGTCGTCGCATCGGGCAGTCCCGACGAGGTGCGCAACGACCCGGAGGTCGCCGCGGCGTACCTCGGCGTCGACGTGCCGGCGGAGGCCGCGCCGTGACTGCGCTGCTCGAGGTCGAGGCGGTCTGCGCCGGCTACGGACGTGCGCAGGTGCTGCACGAGGTCGACCTCACGATCGAGGAAGGCAGCATCACGGCCGTGCTCGGCGCGAACGGCGCCGGCAAGACGACGCTGCTGCGCTCGTTGTCCGGGCTGCTGAAGCCCTGGCGCGGCCGCGTTCGCTACCGCGGCCGCGACCTGCTGTCGACGCCGGTCGAGGACCTCGTGACGATCGGCGTCGCGCACGTGCCCGAAGGCCGCGGCGTCATCGCCGAGCTCACCGTCGACGAGAACCTGCGGCTCGGTGGTCTCTGGCGGCGCGGCAGCACCGCGAAGGACGAGACGGCGACGGCGGTGCGCGACGTGTACGCGTTGTTCGAACCGCTCGCCCGGCGCCGTAACAACCCGGGCCACCAGCTGTCGGGTGGCGAGCGGCAGATGCTCGCTCTGGGTCGCGCGCTCGTCGCGAAGCCGTCGCTGCTGCTGCTCGACGAGCCTTCGCTCGGGCTCGCGCCTCCGGTGACGGCGAGCATCCTCGCGCTGCTGCGCCACCTGCGCGACGAGACCGGGCTGTCGGTGCTCCTCGTCGAGCAGAACGTGCACAGCGCGCTCGCGATCGCCGACGAGGGCGTCGTCGTATCGCTGGGCCGCGTCGTCGCGCGCGGGCCCGCCGCTCAGCTCAAGGCCGACGAAGGCCTCCGACACGCCTACCTCGGGTTCTGAGGGAGCGCGTGTGAGCCGGTTCGTGTTCCTGACGTTCAACGGGCTGTCGTTCGGCGCGGTCTATGCGGCGGTGGCGCTCGCGCTCGTGCTGATCTGGCGCACCACCCGCATCCTCAACTTCGCGCAGGGCGCCATGGCGATGGCGACGTCGTACGTCGCGCTCACCGTCACCCAGCACACGCACTCGTACTGGCTCGGGTTCGCCGCGGCGCTCGTCGCGGGCTTCTTCATCGGCGGCATCGTCGAACGCGTCGCGTTCCGCCGCGCCGAGCACGCGCCGCACCTCAACACGATCGTCATCGGCGTCGGCCTGCTCATCCTCATGCAGGCGATCGCGGGGATGCTCTACGGCCAGGCCAACCGCGACTTCCCGCCGGCGTTCAGCACGACGACGTACAAGGCGGGCGGCACCGCGCTCTTCTCGAACGAAGACATCTTCACCGTCCTGTCCGTGCTCGGTCTCATGGCCGTGCTCGGCGTGCTGCTCACGAAGACGCCGACGGGCCTGCGCATGCGCGCGTCGGCGTTCGCACCCGAGGTCGCGCGGCTGCTGGGCGTGCGCGTCGCGCGCCTGCTGACGCTCGGCTGGGCGTTGGCCGCGGTCGCCGGCGCGCTCGCCGGGATGCTCGTCATCCCCACCGGCCTCGGCCTCTACCCCGGAGCGATGGACGGCGTGTTCGTGCTCGGCTTCACCGGCGCGGTGGTCGGTGGCCTCGAGAGCCCGGTCGGTGCGGTCATCGGCGGCGTGCTCACCGGCCTGGCGCTGTCCTACGCGAGCGGCTACATCGGCAGCGACATCACGCAGCTCGCCGCGCTCGTGCTGCTCGTCGCGGTGCTCCTCGTCCGGCCCAACGGGCTCATCAGCCGGTCCGCAGCGAGGCGCGTGTGAACGCGGCGGTGGGGGCGCTGTGGCGATCGACGCTGTTCCGCCACCTGTTGCTCACGCTCGTCGGCGCAGCGCTGCTCGTGCTGCTCACCCAGCAGGTATCGACGTTCCACGACTACGAGCTCGCCGAGGTCGGCGCGTTCGTGTGCGTGACCGCGGGGCTCACGGTGCTCACCGGGCTGAACGGCCAGATCTCGCTCGGGCACGCGGCGCTCATGGCCGTCGGCGGATACACCGTCGCACTGCTCCAGCAGCAGTTCAGCGACCAGGGGACGACGGGCATCTGGGTGCTGCCGCTGTCACTCGTCGGCGGCGTCGTCGTCACCGGTGCGACGGGCGCGGCCGTCGGAGTCGCCGCCGCACGACTGCGGGGTCCCTACCTGGCGGGCGCCACCCTCGCGCTCGGCGTGGCGCTGCCGTCGCTCACCTCGAGGTTCTCCGGCACGTTCAAGGGCGACCAGGGGCTGTCGGTCCCGTTCGACCCGCCGCCCTCACAGCTCGGCGACACCTTCCCGGTTGAGCGGTGGCAGGCATGGATCGCGCTCTCGGCCGCGCTCTGCGTGCTGTTCCTGCTCGCCAACCTCAACCGGTCCGCAATAGGCCGGCACTTCCGCGCGGTGCGCGACGACGAGATCGCCGCGCAGCTCGCCGGCCTGTCGGTCGCCCGCACGCAGGTGCTCGCGTTCACCGTCAGCGCGGCCGCCGCCGGCCTCGGCGGCGGCGTGTACGCGGTCTACTTGCAGACCGCATCGCCCGGCTCGTTCAGCCTCGCGCTCTCGCTGACGTTGCTCTCCGCCGTCGTCATCGGCGGGCTGGGCAGCCTCACCGGCGCGGTCTGGGGATCGCTCATCGTGGTGTTCCTCGGCAGCGTGCTGCAGAGCTGGGTCGACAAGCTCGGCCTGTCGCCCACGTCGGCGCAGAAGCTGCACGACAACCTGCCCAACGCGGTCTACGGACTGCTGCTCATCGTCGCGATGCTCGCCGTCCCCGGCGGGATCCAGAGCGTGCTGCGACGCCTCGCCCGCTTCCTGCCCCTCCCCCGACGCAGTGCTCCCCCGCCCCGGAGCCCCGCGCCCGCTGCGCAGTGAGAACGGTCCGCCCCACCCATCAACCAGGAGGTCGACGATGACCAACCCCCTCCGGCGACGGCACCCCGCCGTGGCCATCGCCGTCACGCTCGCCGCTGTCACGGCGCTCGCGGCGTGCGGCAGCAGCAAGAAGTCCACCAGCGGCGGCGGAGGCGGTGGGAGCACCGGCGACAGCAGTGCACCGGGCGTCACCGCGACCTCGGTCCTGATCGGCACGACGCAGCCGCTCACCGGCCCCGCGGCACCGGGCTACTCGAAGATCTCCGCCGCGATGACCGCCTACTTCAACTACGCGAACGCCCAGGGCGGCATCAACGGGCGGAAGGTCACGCTCAAGGTGCTCGACGACGGCTACAACCCGGCAACCACGGCCACGGACACCCGCCAGCTCGTGCTGCAGGACAAGGTGTTCGCGCTCCTCGGTGCGCTCGGCACGCCGACGCACACCGCCGTCCTCGACTTCATCAAGACCAACAAGGTCCCTGACCTCTTCGTCGCCTCGGGCAGCCGCAGCTGGAACCAGCCGGACAAGTACCCGACCACGTTCGGCTGGCAGCCGAACTACACGATCGAGGGCAAGATCCTCGGCGACTACATCAAGAAGACGTTCGCCGGCAAGAAGGTCTGCAGCTTCGCGCAGGGTGACGACTTCGGCACCGACGGCGTCGCCGGCGTGGAGAAGACGCTCGGCGCATCGCTCGCGAGCAAGCAGACCTACACGCCGACCAACACCAACGTCGCTCCGCAGATCGGCGCGCTCAAGGCGGCGGGCTGCCAGGTGGTCGTGTCGTTCACGATCCCCGGCTTCACGGCGCTCGAGGTCGGCACCGCCGCGAAGATCGGCTTCAAGGCGCAGTACGTCGTGTCCAACGTCGGCTCCGACATCACCACGCTGACGGGCTACCTCAAGGACCTGACGAAGCCGCTGATCGAGGGCATGGTGTCCGACACCTACCTGCCCATCCCGAGCGACACGTCGAACGACTGGATCCAGCTGTTCCAGAAGGTCAACAAGGACTACAACAACAACGCGGCGTTCGACGGCAACGTGACCTACGGCATGGGCGTCGCCTACACGTTCCTGCAGGCGCTGCAGGCCGCCGGCAACGACCTCACCCGCGGCTCGCTGCTCGCCGCGGTCGAGAAGGGCGGGTTCAAGGGTCCCGGCCTGGTGCCGTTCCAGTTCTCGTCGTCGAACCACAGCGGGTACGCCGGTGTGCAGGTCGTCACGATCAAGGGCGGTGTCGCCTCGACGACCGGCTCGATCTACACGACGGACGACGGCGACGGTCCGCTGACCGCCTACAACGGCACGCCCACGCCGGCGCCGGCGAACGGCCTGCCCTCGTAGCCACCCACCGGTCCGACGCGGCCCCGCACCTCTACGAGGTGCGGG
>DASZYF010000021.1:0-9777 GCA_035545535.1 Mycobacteriales bacterium
CCATCACCCTGACCGACCTCGGCCTGCACAGCCCCCGACGCATCATCGACGTCGAGGACCGCGAAGGCCCACGACGCATCAAGCCCTACGACCCCACCCGACCCACCACCGCCCTCAACCGACCACCCACCCCCCACCCCGTGCTCGAGTTCGACGACCTCCCGCCCTTCTGATCCGTCCGCTCCGGAGGCAACCGCGGGACCCTCGTCTGTGTCATGAAGGACGTGGACGAGCAGGGGCGGCAGGTCTTCGAGGCCTTCGCGCGGGCGCGCATCGGCGCGCTGCTGCGCTACGGCCATCTGCTGACCGGCGACCCGCACGCCGCCGAGGACCTGGTCCAGAGCGCGCTCGCCAAGAGCCTGGCCGCGTGGCGCCGGATCGAGCGCGACGACCCCGAGGCCTACGTCCGCCGCTGCATGGTCAACGAGGCGATCAGCCACACCCGGCGGCGCGCATGGCGCGAGCGTGCCGTCGACGTGCTGCCCGAACGCCCGGTCGAGGACGCCACCAACGACGACCGCGCGGTCGTCATGCGTGCGCTCGCCGAGCTGCCGCCACGCCAGCGGGCCGTGCTCGTCCTGCGCTACTACGAAGACCGCTCGGAGGAGGAGATCGCGTCGATGCTCGGCATCGCCCGCGGCACCGTGAAGAGCCAGGCCAGCAAGGGCCTCGCCCACCTCCGCTCATCGCTGGACCGGATGGAGCTGCTGGCATGACCCGGGATGCAGAAGAGCTGCTGCGGTCGGTGCTCGCCGACCCGGCCTACGACGTCACGACCGATGGCGACCCGCTGGCACCGGTCTGGGGCAAGGCCCGAGCGATCCGCCGTCGCCGCGCGCTGACCGCCGGCGGCACCGCGGTCGTCGTGCTCGCCGGGGTCGCGATCGCCGGCGTCGCGATCACCCGGCCCGACGCGAAGGACGGGCCGGCGTTCATCACCCAGCCGTCTCCCACCGCATCGGTCGCGCCGCCGTCTGAGGTCCCGAGCTCCGCCGCCGAGCCGAGCCAGCCCGTCAGCTCGGCGGCCGTGCTGCCGGCAGCGACGTTCCATCGCACCGCGGTGCACATCGAGGAACCGTTCGCCTACGGCAGCACGGTCCTCGGACTCGAGACCGGTGAAGGCGGCCCCACGTCGTTCCGCGTGGTCCGCCTCGACACGACGACCGGCCAGGTCACGCGCAGCGCCGTGGTCGCCGCGAGCGCGGGGGGCATCGCCGCGGCCGACGGCATGGTCTGGGTGACGAGCAAGGGCACCGACCACCTGCTGCGCTTCGACCTCGCCGACCTCTCACAGCTCCCGGACCTCGTCGACCCCCACGGCAAGCTCTCCGGCCCGATCGCCGCCGTCGGCAACGCGGTGGCCGCAGCGGACAGCGGCGGCATCTCGATCCTGCGTGACAGCGGCACGCAGACGGCTCTGCCCGCGCCCGGTCGGGTGTGCCAGCTGGTGACCGCTGTCGGCGGGCTCTACGTCGTGGGTGGCCCCCAGGGCTCTGCCTGCATCCAGGCCACGTTCGTGCACACGGCCAGCGGCACCGGCACCGACGTCGCCGACGCGAGCGATGCGTCGCTGGGCCTCGCGGGCCTGGTGCCCGACGCGACGGGGTTCTGGGTGGAGCAGCCCACCGGGACGATGGGGTACTACGAGCACGTCGCCTACGACCCGAGCAGCTCGCAGCCGCCGGTCGTCGCTCCCGACCACATCAGCGGCAGCAACTCCATGAGCGTGTCGATCGCCGACGGGCACGCGTGGATCTCCGACCCCGGCCTGCTGCAGTGCGCCGGCAGCGACGGCACGGTGCTGTGGCACAAGGACCTGTCCGCCGACGCCGGCCCGGCTCACGTGTTCAGCACCTCGAGCGGCACGGTGCTGGTGACCAACACCTACGCGGAGCCCTTCGACACCAGCGTCTGCGGCTAGCCCGGCGGCGGGGCGGCGCGCAGGCGGCGCACCACGACGGCGGACAGCTGCAGCCACGCGACGAGGCACACGCCCGCGGTCGCCAGCGCGGCGACCGCGCCGGCGTCATCGGCGCGACGGGTCCAGATGCCGGCGGCGAGCAACCCGATCGCGGTGACGATGAACCGCGTGGGCCGCTCCCCCACGGTCACGACGCCGATGTCGGACAGCCCTGCGTTGCCGGCGCGCGCCCGCGTGTACTCGAGCAGCAGCACCGCACAACCGGCGGTGACGCACGACCACGCAGGTGCTCCGAGCCGCCACAGCGCGACCAGCAACAGCCCATCACCCACGCGATCGAGCACCGAGTCGATGACGTAGCCGAGCGCGGTCGCCCGGCGCGTCATCACCGCGACGGCGCCGTCGATGTTGTCGAGCACGCCGGACACCTTCACTGCGACGATGCCGAGCAACGGCCAGTGCCCGTGCGCATCGGCGCACACGACGACCGCGCCCGCGGCCCACACGCCGAGCAGCGTGAGCACGTCAGCGGACGTGCCGGCGCGTGCGAGCGGCGCGGCGAGCCGATGGATCCCGCCGAGCCACCACCGCACCAGTGCCGCACCGGTGCGCGGGTCGTACCCGCCGTGCAGCGGCGCGTAGAGCGCGAAGTACTCGTCGCGATCAGCCACCGACGCGTCCGGGCGGTGCGCCGTCGCGCCCACCAGGACCAGCAGCACGAGCCCCGCGCCGGCGAGGACCAGCGCGCCGATCACCGCGACCCCCACGTCGAGATCGGGTTTGTGGCGTCATCCTGGCCCCTGCCGCCGCCACAAGTCCGATGCCGGCCGGTCACGCGGCCGAGCGCTCACCCAGGCGGACGGCGGTGCGTGTCGACCGCCACGCGAGCAGCCGCGTCGAGATCCCGCGGGTCGCCCACTCGGGCAGCCACCACCACCGCGCGAAGACGCCGTCGAGCAGCACCTGCACGCGCACCTGCGTGCCGCCACCGGGTCGCGGCGTGAGCATGACGTCGACCTCGTGGGTGAGGCCGGGCGCGGTCCGCACGGTCAGGCCGAGGTGCCGCCCGGGCGCGACGAGGCGCACGTCGACCGGCACGCGCAGCCGCAGCCCGCGGCTGACGACGACCAGGTGCTGGCCTTCCCGCACGAGCCCGCGCACGCACTCCACGTGATCGACCATCACGTCGTGCTCGGCCCACCGCGTGGGGTCGCCGAGCGCGGCCCAGACCTCATCGATTGCGGCCTTGGTGCCTACCCGGTGCGTGATGCGCACGGGACGAACGTATCCCGGCGGAGCACGGCGGATGACGGCCGCGCCCGATGCCGATACTGTCCGCGCGTGGCAGCCACGAGTCCCTTCGTCGTCGACGACCTCGACGCGTTCGATCCCGACGCACTGTTCATCGACGGGCGGGACCAGGTCGTGGTGGGCGTGAAGGTCACCCCGGTGTACGGGCAGCTGGCGCTCGACCTGGTGGGCCAGGTCGTCGACGAGGCGAACGAGCGCGGCTTCAACCTCGCGCGGTACGAGCCGTTCCGTGACGACTACCTGCTCTGCCTGTTCGAGCAGTACGACCCCGACGCGGAGTAGCCGCCCACGAACGACCGGGTCAGCGACCGGTCAGGTTGGCGAAGACCTCGCGGGACGAGGTCGAGCTGTTCAGCGTGATGAAGTGCACGCCGGGCGCGCCGCCCGCCATGAGCCGCTCGCAGAGCTCGGTCGCGACCTCCACACCGATCGCCCGCACGGCGGCGGTGTCGTCGGCGACCGCGTGCAGCCGGTCGGCCAGCTCCGCGGGGAAGGCAGCCCCGGTGAGGACGGCGAAGCGCTCCACCTGCGCCACGTTGGTGATGGGCATCACGGCGGGGATGATCGGCTGTTCGCACCCCCGCGCCCGCACGCGGTCGACGAGACGGAAGTAGTCGTCGACGCCGAAGAACCACTGCGTGATGGCGAAGTCGGCGCCCGCGCGCAGCTTGCGACAGAGGATGTCGGCGTCGTGCTCGTGGTCGTCGGCGCGGGGATGCTTGTCGGGGAAGGCCGCGACCCCGACGCAGAAGTCGCCGAGACCCCTGATGAGCTCGACGAGGTCCGATCCGTAGGCCAGGCCCTCGGGGTGGGCGACCCACTCGGCCTGCGGGTCACCCGGCGGGTCGCCCCGCAGCGCGAGGACGTTGCGGATGCCGGCCCCCGCGTAGCTGCCGACCACCCCGCGGAGCTCGGTGACCGAGTGGTTCACGGCGGTCAGGTGGCCGAGCACGGTGAGCGTCGTCTCCGTGGCGATCCGGTCGGTCACGCGCACCGTGGTGTCGCGGGTGGACCCGCCGGCACCGTAGGTCACGGACACGAACGTCGGGCTGATCCGCTCCAGGTCCCGGATGGTCGCCCACAGCGTGCGCTCCCCCGCCTCGGTCTTCGGCGGGAAGAACTCGAAGGACCAGGAGGGCGATCCCGTCGCCAGCAACGAACGAATGGTCGGGTGTGTGTCGAGCATGGGCGGCGTGACGCCGTCGATCGTGGTGATCGCGGAGGTCCCGGCCGGAATGCTCACGAGCCCAAGATTACGGTGAGTGGCGTGTCCGCCGATCTGCGCGACCGGGTCGGTGCGGCCCTCAGCGCCTTCCTGGCCGACCAGACCAAGCACCTCGACGCGATGTCCGACGACCTGCGCGACGTCACGGACGCCCTCAACGACCTCGTGCTCACCGGAGGCAAGCGGCTGCGCCCGGCCTTCTGCTACTGGGGCGCCGTCGGGGCCGGGGCTCCCGACACCGACGGCCTGATCACGGCGGTCGCCTCGCTGGAGCTCCTGCACGCGTGCGCGCTCATCCACGACGACGTGATGGACGGCAGCGACACCCGTCGCGGCCTCCCGTCGGCGCACCGACGGTTCGCCGGGCGGCACCGCGCGGGTGGCTGGCACGGCGACCCGGACGCGTTCGGCGTCGCGGGCGCGATCCTGCTGGGCGACCTGGCCCTGGTGTGGGCCGACCGCATGCTCGCCGGCGCCGAGCTGCCCCCCGAGGCGCTGCGCCGGGCGCAGCCCGTCTACGACGACATGCGCACCGAGCTCATGGCCGGGCAGTACCTCGACGTGCTCGAGCAGGCGCTCGGCGGCGGCTCGGTCGACCGGGCGCTGCGCGTCGCCCGGTACAAGAGCGCGAAGTACACCGTGGAGCGGCCGCTGCAGCTGGGCGCGGCGCTCGCGGGCGCCGACGGCGGCATCGCGGCCGCGTACTCCGCCTACGGCCTGCCCGTCGGCGAGGCGTTCCAGCTGCGCGACGACGTGCTCGGCGTCTTCGGCGACCCGGAAGAGACCGGCAAGCCCGCCGGCGACGACCTCCGCGAAGGCAAGCGCACCGCGCTGATCGCGTCCGCGCTGGAGGCGGCCGGCCCCGAGCAGGTCGTCGTGATGCGCCGCCATCTCGGCGATCCGCACCTGGACGCGCGGGGCGTCGCTGACCTGCGGACGGTCATCACCGAGACCGGCGCGCTCGCCCGCGTCGAGGCGCTCATCGAGCAGCGCACCGAGGAGTCGCTGGCCGCGGTCCGCTCGGCGCCGATCACCGCCGACGCGCGGAAGGCCCTCGAAGAGCTGGCGGTCGCCGCGACGGCCCGCACGGTCTGACCTGCCGTGCGCACCGTCTCGGGGCGAACCGACCGGATCGTCGTGGTCGGGGCCGGCCTCGCCGGTCTGTCGGCCGCGCTGCGCCTCGCCGGCGCCGGCCGCGAGGTGACGATCGTCGAGCGCGACGACGGGCCGGGCGGTCGCGCGGGACGGCTCGAGCTCACCGCGCCGGACGGCGGCACCTACCGGTTCGACACCGGCCCGACCGTGCTGACGATGCCCGACCTCATCGCGGACGCGCTCGACTGCGTCGGCGAGCGGATGGAGGACTGGCTCGAACTCGAGCCGGTCACGCCGCTGTACCGCGCGCGGTTCGCCGACGGCTCGTCGATCGACGTGCTGTCCGACGTCGATGCCATGGCCGAGAACATCCGCACGGTCTGCGGGCCGCAGGACGCCGACGGCTACCGCCGCTACGTCGGGTTCGTCTCCGAGCTGTACCGCGCCGAGATGCGCACCTTCATCGACCGCAACATCGACTCGCCGCTCGGCCTGCTCACCCCCGACCTGCTGACGCTCGTGCGGCTCGGCGCGTTCCGGCGACTCGCCCCGAAGGTCGCGAGCTACCTGCGCGACCCGCGGCTGCAGCGCGTGCTGTCGTTCCAGGCGATGTACGCGGGCCTGTCGCCCTACGACGCGCTCGCGATCTACGCAGTCATCTCCTACATGGACTCCGTGGCGGGCGTGTTCTTCCCCAAGGGAGGCCTGCACGCCGTCCCGCTGGCGCTCGCCGGCGCGGCGGAGAAGGCCGGCGTGCAGCTGCGCTACGGCACCACCGTCGCCCGCGTGCTCGTCGAGGGCGGGCGCGCCCGTGGCGTCGTCACCGACGACGGTGAGCGCGTCGACGCCGACGCCGTGGTGCTCACCGCCGACCTGCCGGTCGCGTGGCGTGAGCTGCTGGGCACCACTCCGCGTCGGGTCGCGCGCCAGCGCTACTCGCCGTCGTGCTTCCTGCTGCTCGCGGGCGCGCGCACGACCAGGGAGGACCAGGCGCACCACACGATCCACTTCGGCGATGCGTGGAAGCAGACGTTCGCCGAGCTGATCGACCGCGGACAGCTGATGAGCGATCCCTCGCTGCTGGTGACCACCCCGTCGGTCACCGATCCGGCCCTCGCGCCGGCCGGACGCAGCGTGCACTACGTGCTGGCACCGACGCCGAACCTGCGGGCCGGCATCGACTGGCGGAGCGCCGGCCCGCGCTACCGCGACGAGCTCGTCGGCCGGCTCGAGCGGCTCGGCTACGACGGCCTCGGTGCCGCGATCGAGGTCGAGCACACCACCACGCCGCTCGACTGGGCCGAGCGCGGCCTCGAGGCGGGCGCGCCGTTCGCGGCGGCCCACACGTTCGGCCAGACCGGGCCGTTCCGGGCGCCGAACCTGCCCCGCCGCGGACCGGACGGCGTCGTCTTCGCCGGCTCCGGGACCGTGCCCGGCGTCGGCGTCCCGATGGTCCTGCTGTCCGGCCGCCTCGCCGCCGAGCGCATCACCGGCCCCGACCGCGGATACCGGTCCCGTGCGTACTAGGGGCTCAGGCGCCGGGCTCCTTGACCGGGCCGAAGCTCGACTCGTACGCGGTCAGGTTCTCGTTCAGCGCGCGCAGCACGGAGAACACCACGGTGGGCGCCAGCTTCACCCGGGCGACCACCCGGGCCGGTTGGATGACGTTGCCGTCGGCCCCGGGCTGGGCCGGCAGCGTCGCCGCGAAGTCGAGCGTGAACTCGTGCTGGCTGTGCCAGACCGACAGGAGGTTCGCGTAGACGCCCGGCTCGGTGTCGTCGTCGACGCGCAGCTCGACGTGCAGCTCGTTGGCCATGGGCAAGAGCCTGCCATCCGGTCGTCGCGATGAGCTCGCGCAACCTGGACGCTGCGGGCATCACCGACCCGGTGCTCCGCGCGAGCTACGAGCACTGCCGCCGGCTGTTCGCCGCGCACGGCCGCACCTACTACCTGGCCACGCTGCTGCTCCCACCGGCGAAGCGCCCGGCGGTGCACGCGCTGTACGGGTTCGCGCGCTACGCCGACGAGATCGTCGACGACCTCGCCTCGACCCTCACCCCGGAGGAGAAGGCCGCGGCGCTCGCCGGGCTCTCCGAGCGTGCGCTCTCAGGTGACGTCGCCGGCGATCCCGTGCTGCCCGCGTTCCGGGAGACAGTCACCCGGTGGCGCATCGACCTGTCCTACGTCGAGGCGTTCCTCCGCTCGATGGCGATGGACCTCACGGTCACCGAGTACGCGACCTGGGACGACCTCATGACGTACGTCGACGGGTCGGCGTCGGTCATCGGCCTGCAGATGCTGCCGATCCTCGAACCGCTGCCCGACCGGTACGACGAAGCCGTACCGTTCGCACGCGACCTCGGCACCGCGTTCCAGCTGGCCAACTTCATCCGCGACGTGGGCGAGGACCTGCGCCGCGGTCGCCTCTACCTCCCGTTGGAAGACCTGGAGCAGCACGGCGTGTCCCGGGCCGCCCTCACGCGCGGCACGACCGATGCGAACATCCGGGCACTGCTGCGCTTCGAGGTCGCGCGCTGCCGCGGCATCTACGCGGCCGCCGAGCCCGGCATCCGGCTGCTCCACCCGACGAGCCGTCCGTGCATCCAGGCGGCGTTCACGCTCTACGGCGGCATCCTCGACGAGGTCGAGCGCGCCGACTACGACGTGTTGCGTCAGCGGGTGTCGGTCGGCACGCCGCGACGCATCGCCGTAGCAGCGCCGGCGTGGGTGCGCGCGGTGCGCGCCCGCCGGCCCCAGAAGACCCACCACGCCAGCGTCTGAAGCACGAGCGAGAACCCGAACAGCAGGTCTTCGACCGGCGCGTACGCGATGCGGTGGCCGGTGATCGCGCCCGGGTCGTAGCGCACGATGTGGAAGCCGGTCAGCACTCCGTTGGTGATGAGCTGGAACAGCAGCACGATCGCGTACGCGACCCAGAACACCTTGCGCGTGAGCAGCCGCGTGCGCAGCACGAGCAGGTCGAGTGCTGCGGCGACCACGACGCCGACAACGGCGAGCGCGGTGTAGCTCACGACGCGTCCTCGTCTTCGTCGCCGACGGTCCAGCCGCGCACCGCCCGCACCGCCTCGAGCGTGAGCACGCTGCAGATCGGGATGACGAGGAAGAAGAGCAGCTCCTCCAGCGGGAGGTGCCCGGGCAGCACGACCGTGGTCATGCGCTTGAGGTCGTAGCTCCACTGGTGGCGGTGGATCGCGTACAGGTCCCACGTGACGAACACGACGACGACCGGGAGCAGCGTGAGCAGCAGTCGCCGCGGCCGTGCGTACACGCGGGCGCCGAGCAGCAGCTCGAGCGGCAGCGTGCCGAGCAGGCACGCCAGCAGCAGACCGGCGTAGGTCAGGTGGCGCACGCCGACCGCAACCGCTCGGCGAGCCCGCGCGCCGCGGCCTCCGGGTCGGATGCCTCCGTCAGCGCGCGCACGACGACGATGCGGGTGGCCCCGGCGTCGAGCACCGCATCGAGCCGCTCCCCGGAGTCGATGCCACCGATGGCGAACCACGGCACGCCGCGGTCGTTCTGCGCGGCGTCGGCGATCGCCGTGATGCCGACGGCTGGCCGCCCCGGCTTGGTCGGCGTGGTCCACACCGGGCCGGCGCAGTAGTAGTCCACGCTGGGCTCACCGGCTGCGCTGACGAGCGCGGCCTGCTCGGGGCCGTGCGTGGAGAGTCCGAGCAGCACGTCGTGGCCGACGATGCGCCGCGCGATGCGCGGCTCGAGATCGTCCTGCCCGAGGTGCAGGACGTCGGCACTCGCTGCCAACGCGATGTCGGCGCGGTCGTTGACCGCCATGAGCGCGCCGTGCCGGCCGCACGCGTCGCGCACGACGTCGAGCAGGGCGAGCTCCTCGCGCGCCTCGAGCCCCTTCTCGCGCAGCTGCACGATGTCGACCCCACCGCGGAGCACCGCCTCGAGGAACTCGGCGAGGTCGCCCTGCGCGCGCCGGCCGTCGGTGCACAGGTAGAGGTGCGAGTCCGCGAGCCGCGCCTGCCGGACCGCGCCGAGGTCGGTGACCACCTCAGCCGCCCGCGACCGCGCGCACGACCTCGAGCACATCACCCTCGGCCAGCACCGTCGAGCCCATCAGCGCGCGGTCGACCGGCTCGCCGTTGCGCTCCACGACCACCCAGCCCGTGCCCAGCCCGAGCGACTCGACGAGCGCCGTCACCGTGAGTCCGTCGTCGAGCACGCGCTCGGTCCCGTTCAC
>DASZYF010000022.1:0-106855 GCA_035545535.1 Mycobacteriales bacterium
GTCGCCGCGGAGCCGCGCTACGGAGAGCTCGTCTACGGCCTGCGCAACATCGACGAGGGCTTCATCCCGGAGCTCTACGACGCCGACGTGCTCACCACCCGCTACTCGGTCGGGCCGCGCGACGCGCTGCGCCGCACGCGCGAGCTCGTCGAGGAGGAGGGCATCTTCGCGGGCATCTCCACCGGGGCGATCCTGCACGCCGCGATGGCGATGGCCGGGAAGGCGGTCGACGCGGGGGAGCGCGCCGACATCTGCCTCGTCGTCTGCGACGGGGGCTGGAAGTACCTGTCGACCGGCGCCTACGCGGGCACGCTCGCGGAGGCGGAAGCCGCGCTCGAGGGCCAGCTCTGGGCGTAGGGCGCCCTGCCCCGGGAACCGTCGTGTGACGGCCCTCACAACGCTCTTTCCGTTCATGCGGCCGTAACGTTGAGGCGTGGCCTGCCCCCTCACCGCCGCCGATCGCAAGGTCGGCGAAGATGTGCGCCGGGGGGATGTCGCGTGAAGGTGACCGTGCTGGGCTGCTCGGGAACGTTCCCGGGCCCGGAGTCCGGCTGCTCGTCCTACCTCGTCGAGCACGAGGGCTTCCGGGTGATGCTCGACGTCGGCAACGGCGCCGTCGGCGCGCTGCAGCGCCACGTCGAGCTGTTCGGCGTCGACGCGGTGATCCTGTCCCACCTGCACGCCGACCACTGCCTCGACCTCGTCGCCTACAGCTACGCGCGCCGCTACGCCCCCCGCGACGTGCCCACCGAGCCGCTGCCCGTCTACGGCCCTCCGGGGACGCCCGAGCGGCTGCTGCGCTGCTACGAGCGCTGGCCGGATCACGACCTCGCCACCGTCTACTCCTTCCACGACGTGCGGCCGGGTCACCTCGAGGTCGGCCCGTTCTCGGTCGAGCTCGCGCCCATGGCGCACCCGGTCGAGTGCAACGCCATCCGGCTGTCCGCCGGCGGCCGCTCCCTCACCTACAGCGGTGACACCGGGCCCACCGAATCGCTCGTGCGGCTCGCCCAGGGATCCGACGTCGCGCTGTTCGAGGCGTCCTGGTACGAGGGCGACGACAACCCGCCGGACGTGCACCTCACCGGGCGCGAGGCCGGCGAGCACGCGGCCAAGGCGCAGGTCGGCAAGCTCCTGCTCACCCACCTCACCCCGTGGGGTTCGCGCGAGCGCACGCTGTCCGAGGCGGACGGGGTGTTCCCCGGCGACTTCGAGGTCGTCAACGTCGGCCAGACCTACCAGGTCTGACGCCGCAAGCCCCCGAGACCCTGATTTGACGTGGGGTGTCGGACGCGCGGTCCAAGGTGGCCGCATGAGCACCCCCGGCCCCCAGGTCGTCCCGCCGTTGTCCGGTCCCGAGCGCCCGATCCTCGAAGGCATGCTCGAGTGGTACCGCCACGAGCTCGTCCGCAAGATCGACGGCATCACCGAGGAGCAGGCCCGCGCCCGGCTCGTGCCCAGCGCGACGACGCTCGGCGGGCTCATCAAGCACATGCGGTGGGTGGAGCTCAACTGGTTCGAGCGGGTGCTCGCCGGCCGCCCGGAGGACTCGTTCCCGCCGGCGCCGTGGTCCGACGACAACCCCGACGGCGACATGGTGCTCACCGACGACGAGACGCTCGCGTCGCTCTTCGAGCAGTACTGGGCCCAGATCGCGACCTCCCGCGACATCGCGGCCGCGATGGAGCTCGATGACACCGGCACGCATCGCCGCGTCGGCGAGGTCAGCCTGCGGTGGGTCTACGTGCACCTGATCGAGGAGCTCGCCCGCCACGCGGGCCACGCCGACATCCTGCGCGAGCAGACCGACGGCTTCGTGGGCGACGAGCCGTAGGTCCGGGCTCCGGTCGGGGCGGCGACCGGTCTGACCTAGGGTCTCGGGGGTGACGCGACCCGACTCGACCCGACCGGACGGGCGCCGCCCGGACGAGCTCCGCCCCGTGCGCTTCGAGCGCGCCTGGCAGGACCATGCGGAGGGGAGCTGCCTGGTGTCGTTCGGCAAGACCCGCGTGCTGTGCAGCGCGAGCGTCGAGGACTCGGTGCCGCGCTGGATGGCCGGCAGCGGCAAGGGCTGGGTGACCGCCGAGTACGCGATGCTGCCGCGCGCCACGAACACCCGCAACGACCGCGAGAGCATCAAGGGCAAGGTCGGCGGCCGCACGCACGAGATCAGCCGGCTGATCGGCCGGGCCCTGCGCGCCTCGGTCGACATGGCGGCGCTCGGCGAGAACGTCATCAAGGTCGACTGCGACGTGCTCGTCGCCGACGGCGGCACGCGGACCGCGGCCATCACCGGTGCGTGGGTCGCGGTGGCCGACGCCATCACGTGGCTGCAGGGCCAGGGGCGCATCACGTCCGGCCAGGACCCGCTGCCGCGCAGCGTCGCCGCGGTCAGCGTCGGCATCATCGACGGCGAGCCGCGCCTCGACCTGCCCTACGAGGAGGACTCGCGCGCCGAGACCGACATGAACGTCGTTGCCACCGGCGAGGGCGCGCTCGTGGAGGTGCAGGGCACCGCCGAGGGCGCGCCGTTCAGCCGCGAGGAGCTCGACGCGCTGCTCGACCTCGCGCTCGGGGGCATCAAGGACCTCACCGCGGCCCAGAAGGCCGCACTCGCCCAGTGACCCGTCCACATCGGGTTTGTGCTGCCTTCGGAGCACCGCGGGCCGCCACAAGTCCGATGTCGGCTGAGGGTGCGCGATGACGAGGGTCCTGCTGGCGACGCGCAACGCGGCCAAGCTCGAGGAGCTGCGCCGCATCGTCGCCGGGGCGGCTCCAAACGTGGAGCTCGTCGGGCTCGCCGACGTCGCGGCCTACGACGAGGCTCCGGAGACCGGCGCGACGTTCACGCAGAACGCCGAGGCGAAGGCGCGCGACGGCGCCCGCGCGACCGGCCTGCTGACCGTGGCGGACGACAGCGGACTGGTCGTCGACGCGCTCGGCGGCATGCCCGGCGTGCTGTCCGCGCGGTGGAGCGGCAAGCACGGTGACGACGACGCGAACCTCGACCTCGTGCTCGCGCAGCTCGGCGACACCCCGGACGAGCGGCGCGCGGCCGCATTCGTCTGCGCGGCCGCGCTGTGCACGCCGCAGGGTGAGGTGCGCTCGGTGCTCGGGCGCATGCCGGGCCGGCTGATCCGCGAACGCCGAGGCACCAACGGGTTCGGCTACGACCCGATCTTCGTGCCCCACGGCGAGACGCGGACGTCGGCCGAGCTGAGCCCCGCCGAGAAGGACGCCGTCAGCCACCGCGGCCAGGCGTTCCGCGCCCTGGCCCCGCTCCTCGCAGAGCTCGTCAGCGACTGAACAGCTCGGGGTGCTCGCGGAACCAGGCGATGGTCCGCTTCAGCCCTTCCTCGTACTCGACCTTCGGCTCCCACCCGAGGACCTCGCGCGCGAGGGTGATGTCGGGTTGTCGGATGGTCGGATCGTCCTCGGGTCGCGGGATGAACGTGATCTCGGACGAGGAACCAGCGAGGTCACGGATGATCTCTGCGATGCGCAAGATCGACATCTCGTGGGGGTTGCCGATGTTCATCGGTCCCGGATGGCTCGAGTGCAAGAGCCGCACGATGCCCTCGATGAGGTCGTCGACGTAGGTGATGGAGCGCGTCTGCGACCCGTCACCGGCCACGGTGATCGGGTCACCACGCAGCGCCTGGCAGATGAAGGCGGGGATCGCCCGCCCGTCGTTCGGTCGGAGCCTGATCCCAAAGGTGTTGAAGATACGAACGATCGAGGTGTCGACGCCATGCGTGCGGCGGTAGGCCATCGTGAGCGCCTCGGCGAAGCGCTTCGCCTCGTCGTAGACGCCGCGGGGGCCGACCGGGTTCACGTGGCCCCAGTAGGACTCCGGCTGCGGGTGCACCTGCGGGTCGCCGTAGGTCTCCGACGTCGAGGCGAGCAGGAACCGGCTGCCCTTCTCCTTCGCGAGCCCCAGGGCGTGCAGGGTGCCGAGCGAGCCGACCTTCATCGTCTCGATCGGCAGCTGCAGGTAGTCGATGGGGGAGGCGGGCGACGCGAAGTGCAGGACGGCGTCCACCGGGCCGGGCACGTGGATGAACTCGCTGACGTCGACCCGGCGCAAGGTGAAGCCGGGCGTGCCGATCAGGTGCTCGACGTTGGCCGGGTTGCCGGTGAGGAAGTTGTCCAGGCACACCACCTCGTAGCCGTCGGCCAGCAGCCGCTCGCAGAGGTGCGATCCCAGGAACCCGGCACCACCGGTGATCACTGCGCGCGGCATGTGTGCAACGTATCCGTGCGTGTGCGCCGGGCCGGCCGAACCCGCCGGGTCAGTGGCCGAGCGCGTTGATCACGATGATGAGGACGGCGATGCCGCCGATCCCGCCGAGCATCGCCCCCACGACGCGCCACGTGCCCTGGGTGGTGGCCGGCTCGTGACCGGGCCGGTCGAGGACGGGGATCGCGGGGTCGGGCGGGCCGGTGCGGGCCATCTCGGCGCGGCCGTGCCGCACCACCAGGTGGGCGCCGGTGAAGATCGACAGCTCGAGGGCGACGAGCGCGATCGCCAGGGTGTGGTCGCCGACGACCACGAGCAGGACCGCCGCCAGGGCGACGGTGACGAGGTAGAACACGACGACCGCCGCCGTCGCCGCGCTCCGGACCCGCTCGCTCACCCCGACATCCTCGCCGACGACCCTGAGCGCCCTTCCTGAGATGCCCTCAGGAAACGTTTTCCGAACCGACACGCGGGTAGGCCGTTCCCCAGCGGACCCTCTAGCGTTGATGCTCTGACGACCGGTTCACTCGCGCGCAGCTGGGGGGCACACGGATGGCGGTGGGCCGTTCGTCGCTGCCGCCCATCCTCGGAGGCAGCACGGGTGCCGTCCTGTCCGGTGTCGGTTCGGCACCGGTGAGCGCCGTCGAAGCCGCCCGCCTGCTCGCCCAGGCCACCTTCGGACCCACCCGCACCGACATCGCGCTCGTCCAGCGCCTCGGCATCGCGGGCTGGATCGACCAGCAGATGAAGGCGTCGGCGACGTCGCACACCACGCGGTACCTGCAGAACAGCCCGGCGGACGCCAACCAGCAGACGCTCCGCATGGAGGCGTGGTGGTGGACGGCGCTCAACGCGCAGGACCAGCTGCGCCAGCGGGTCGCGTTCGCGCTCTCCGAGATCTTCGTCGTCTCCGACCTCGGCGCCGGGCTGTCCGACAAGGCCACCGGCATGACCACCTACTACGACCTGCTCGTCCGTGGCGCGTTCGGCAGCTTCCGCACGCTGCTCGAGCAGGTCACGCTGCACCCCGTCATGGGGTCGTGGCTCTCGCTCGCGGGCAGCTGCAAGGCCGACCCGGCCAAGGGCACCCACCCCGACGAGAACTACGCGCGTGAGCTCATGCAGCTGTTCACGGTCGGGACCGTGCTGCTGAACCCGGACGGCACTCCGGTCCGCCGCGCCGGCAAAGAGGTGCCGACCTACACCCAGGACCAGGTCTCGGCGACCGCCCGCGCGCTCACCGGGTGGGTGCCGTCGAGCAGCGGTCCGTGGAACGAGCCGATGGTCGCGAACGCCGCGCACCACGACACGGGGACCAAGCGCATCATCGGCGGTCACCTGATCCCGGCGGGCGGCAGCCCGGGGAGCGATCTCGCCGCCGTGCTCGACACCCTGTTCGCCCACCCGAACGTCGGCCCCTACATCTGCTCGCTGCTCATCCAGCGGCTCGTCACCAGCAACCCGACGCCCGGTTACGTCGGTCGCGTCGCCGCGGTCTTCGCGGACGACGGCACCGGCGTGCGCGGCAACCTCGGTGCGGTCGTCGCGGCGATCCTGCTCGATGACGAGGCGCGCAACGGGCCGAGCACCGTGGGCGGCTTCGGCAAGGTGCGCGAGCCGCTGCTGCGCATCACGCACCTGTGGCGTGCGTTCTCCGGCGAAGGTGTCGGCGGACGCGCGGACTTCCCGCACCCCGAGGTCGTGCTGGGGCAGGCGCCGCTGCGCGCCGGTTCGGTGTTCGGGTTCTTCTCCCCGCAGTACGCGCCCACTGCTCTCGCGCGCGCCGGCCTCGTCGCGCCCGAGCTGCAGCTCGCGGACGACGCGAGCCTGCCCACCGTCGACGACTTCGTGATGCGGGCGATCGCGAAGACCGCGGTCGTGCCCACGGTCGTGAACAAGGTGCTGGGCCTGGCCGGCGGTCAGGACCTCTCGACGGGCGGCGAGCACAACGTCTGCATCGACATCTCGTACGAGAGCGCCCTCTCGAAGAACGTCACCGACCTCGTCGACGAGCTGAGCACCGTGCTCATGGCCGGGTCGCTCGACGCGACGTTCCGCCAGCAGCTCGAGGCCTACCTCGCCACCGTCCCCGCCGGCGCGACCCGCGTCACCGAGGCGATCGCGGTCCTCGTGACGAGCCCGCAGTACCTGGTGCAGCGATGAGCATCGACCGCGCCGCGGACGGCGTCATGGGCGAGCTCGCGTGCACCCGGCGCGGGGTGCTGCGCGCCGCCGGGGTCGGTGGCATCGGTGCGCTGATCGGCAGCCTCGCCGGCGTCGGCCTGTCGGCGGTCGACGCACTGCCCGCCGATGCCGCGACCGACGACTACCGCGCGCTCGTGTGCGTGTTCCTGTTCGGCGGCAACGACGGCTACAACATGCTCGTCCCCACCGACGCTGCGGGCTACAGCGCGTATGCGAAGGCGCGCGACAACCTCGCGGTCGCCCGCACGTCGCTCGTGCCGCTGCAGGCGGCCGGTGCGCCCGACCTCGGTCTGCACCCGTCGCTCGCACCGCTCGGGAAGGTCTTCCACGGCGGGCACCTCGGCGTCGTCGCCAACGTCGGCTCGCTGCTGGCGCCCACGAGGAAGGCCGACTACAAGGCCGGTCGCAACCTGCCGCCCGCGCTGTTCTCGCACAACGACCAGCAGACCGAGTGGATGCTCGGCACGTCGGCGGGGGTCGCGTCGGGCTGGGCCGGTCGTCTCGCCGACCTGATGACGCCCGCGGGCAACCAGGGCCTGTCGATGAACATCTCCCTCGGCGGCACGAACCTGTTCGAGACCGGTTCCGTGGTCGCGCCGTACACGCTCGGCCCGAAGGGCGGCGTCGACTTCACGACGCTGCGCAACCCGTCCCGCGCCGCGCTCATCAACCAGAACTGGGCCCGCGCCGCCGGCGGCGGCGACCCGTTCCAGGCCTACCTCGGTCGCCGGTACGCGGCGGCGCGTGATCTGTCCGCGCACATCACCAGCGTGCTCGGCGCGACGCCGGCGCTCCGGACCGCGATCCCGAACACCGTGTTCGGCAACGAGCTCGCGCAGGTCGCCCGGATGATCCACGCGCGCAAGGCCCTCGGCGCGCGCCGGCAGATCTTCTTCGTCGGCATGGGCGGCTTCGACACGCACGCGGGCCAGGTGGCGGGGCAGCCCAGGCTGTTCGACGAGCTCTCGTCCGCGCTGGCCGCGTTCTACGCCGCCACCGCGGAGATGGGTGTCGCCAAGCAGGTCACCACGTTCACGCACTCCGACTTCGGCCGCACGCTCACGAGCAACGGCGCCGGGTCCGACCACGGCTGGGGCTCGCACCACCTCGTGATGGGCGGCGCGGTGCGCGGCGGTCGCATCTACGGTGAGCTGCCCGAGCTCGCGCTCGGGGCGCCGCTCGAGGTGGGCAGCGGCCGCTTCATCCCGACGACGTCGGTCGACTCCTACGCGGCCACGCTCGCCCGCTGGTTCGGCGCCCGCGCGTCCGACGTGCACACGCTGTTCCCGCGCCTGTCCCGCTTCGGCCACACCAACGTGAGCTTCCTTCCCACCCACTAGCCCGAGCGTCGGGCCCCCGTGACAGCCCGACACCGGCGTTCTGGTGCGGGCGGATCGCCGCCCATCGCGACGTGCCCGCCGTAGGTCGCGCCCAGCGGCGAAAGATCGCCGCCCACCGCGACCTGCCCGCCGTAGGTCGCGCTCAGCGGCGATAGATCGCCGCCAGTCGCGACATAGGCGCCCGGGACAGCGGGGACGGCAGCGTGCGAACCTCGCCGCGAGCCTTCGTCCACCGGCGCCGTAAGCGCCGTTCGCGCCCGGGCGGCGCCGCACGTCGGAGATGCTGCTTGCGTGCGTGCGTTCCTGGCGGTGTTCCTGGTCGCCCCGTCATGTGTGGCTTGGTCTGCCTGCGGGTCGAACTCGTAGGCGCGAAGGAGATGCTTCGTTCCCTCGCGGCATCGCCGTGGACATAGCCGGTACAGGTCGGGCGATGGCTGACGGTAGGGCCGGCGGGAGTCGAACCCGCAATCAGCCGGACCTAAACCGACTCGCGATACCAGATTTGCGTACGGCCCCGGACGAAGCCTACGAGGTGGGCCGAGGCGCGTATCGGCAGAAGGTCGGGGTCTGCGAGTGGCAGTTCGGGCAGAGGAATCGCAGGTTCTCAGACGGGTCAGGACGCGAGGCCTAGGTCCTTCAGGAGCTTGGCGACGTGGCCGGTCGCCTTGACGTTGTACATCGCGCGCTCGATCTTGCCCTTCTCGTCGACGATGAAGGTCGAGCGGATGACGCCGGTGACCTTCTTGCCGTACATCATCTTCTCGCCGAACGCCCCGTAGGCCTCGAGCGTCGAGCGGTCCGGGTCGGACAGCAGCGTGATCTTCAGCTGCTCCTTCTCGCGGAACTTCGCGAGCTTCTCGGGGGAGTCGGGCGAGATGCCGACGACGTCGATGCCGGCCTTGTCGAGCAGCTTCAGGTTGTCGGTGAAGTCGCAGGCCTGCTTGGTGCAGCCCGGCGTGAGCGCGGCCGGATAGAAGTAGACGACCACCTTGCGGCCCTTGAACCCCGACAGCTTCACGAGCTTGCCGGTGTCGTCCTTGAGGCTCCACGCAGGGGCCTTGTCGCCTTCGGTGAGAGTCGCCATGCGCGAACGTTAGCCGGGGCCGGTGACGTCGATCCGGCACGGGTCGCGGCGATCGGGCAGGCTGGGCGCATGGCCAGGGACCCCGAGGACATCAAGCGCGAGATCGAGGAGATCCGCGCCGACCTCACGGTGACGGTTGACGAGCTGAGCCGCCGGGCCACCCCGAAGGCGCTGGCCGGGCAGGCCGGGTCGGGCGTGAAGCAGTTCTTCGGCGTCGGCAGCCAGCCCCGCTGGGACCGGATCGGGGCCGTGGGTGGCGTCGTGGTCCTCCTGGCGTGGCGCCGGTCGCGCCGCCGGGCCCGGCAGCGCGTCCGCTAGACCGAAGATCTTCCGGTGCAGACGCACCCCCGGGCGCGTCCGTTCGGGGGGTGACCAGCCTCACCCGTCTGCCCCCTCAAGCACAACGGCGGATCAACCCGATGTAACTACTGCATGAACCGCTACATCGGACCAGAAGGAGGAGTGATGTCGGAGACCCCCCGCTCCGTCGCTCACGACTCAGCCCTGCTCGTGAGCGCCTTCGACCTCCTCGAGGCCGGGATCCCGCTGACGCTCCTGCTCGACCTCGCGCTGCCGGAGGGCCCTGACTCGGCCCAGATCTACCGCAGCGAGCTCGCGGGCTCCGGGGCCCGCGCGGCTTCCTGAGGCCGGCTTTCCCAGCAGCTTCCCCGAGCAGCCGGGTCGCCCCCACGACCCGCCGGGCTGAACGTGCCCCGCACCGCCGCGACGCCACCTACCGTGGCTGCGTGCGCCGCGCCCTGACCCTCGCCGCTGTCGCCCCCCTGGCCCTGACCCTGGCCACGGGGGCCGTCGCGTCTCCGGGCCGAGCTGCGTCTCCGGCCCGGACGGCCGACGCGCCGACGGCCGCGACCATCGCCCACGCCCGCACCGCCGCGGCGAAGGCGCTCGCGCAGGCGCACGGGACGGCCGGTCTCGTCGTGACGCTCGACGACGGCACCCCGCTGTTCGACCTCTCGGGTGACGCGGCCCTGCCGCCGGCGAGCACCACGAAGCTGTTCTCGGTGGGCACGGCGCTGCTCACGCTCGGCGCCGATCACCGCTTCGCCACGCGGGTGATGCGCACCGGGCCGGCGCCCGACGCGAACGGCGTCCTGACCGGTGACCTGGTGCTCGTCGGCGGGGGAGACCCCACGCTCTCGCGCGCCGACCTCGCGCGGCTCGCCGCGTCCGTCAAGCAGGCCGGCGTCCGTCAGGTCACGGGCGTGCTGCGCTTGGACACCCACATCTTCGACACGATCCGTGGCGCCCCCGGCTGGCGCGACTACTACGTCGGCTACGAGTCCGGTCCGCTGTCGGCGTTCGTGGTCGACGACAACCTGTGGCGCAGCGGCACGTCCTACCGCGTGAACCCGGACCCGGGGAACCTCGCGCTGTTCCGCGGGCTGCTGAAGAAGCAGGGCGTCGCCATCGCCGGCGGCAACAGCACGCACGCGCCGCCGGCGCCGTACGCGGGCACCGTCGCGGTGCACCACTCGTCGACGCTCGGCGCGATCGCCGCGCGCGTGCTGCGCTCGTCGAACAACACCGAGGCCGAGACGTTGCTCAAGGACACGAGCCTCACCGCGGCCAGGAAGGGCAGCACCGCGGGCGGTCTCGCGGTCGTGCGGGCGCAGGCGAGCAAGCTCGGTGTCGCGCTGCCGTCGACGATGAACGACGGCAGCGGGCTGTCGACGCGCGACTACATGCCGACGCGCACCGTCGTCGCGTGGATCAACGCACTCGGCACGACGAGCATCGGCGGCGCGTTGCGGTCGGCGTTGCCGCTGTCGTGCCGCAACGGCACGTTGAAGCACCGGCTGTGCGGCGCGGCGACCGCGGGCCGCGTCGCGGCGAAGACCGGAAGCCTCGACTACACCGCGGCGCTCGCGGGGTTCGCGACGACGAAGGGTGGTCGCGTCGTCGTGTTCAGCTGCGTCGTCACCGGCCCGCCCGAGTACCAGGACGCGAAGGCGCTCGACGCCGCGGTGACGGCCCTGGTCAACGGTCTGTAGCGACGCCCGCGATCTGATGCGTTGCCATCACATCGCGACGCGACAGATCAATCCGAGCAAGATCGTCGCGGGGACGTACGCTCTACCGGCCGACGGCGAGGTCCCCGACCGATCCCCCCCTGGCCGGGACCTCGCCGTCGGTCTTCGTTGCTCCGAACGAGTGACGAGGGCTAGACGACGTTCGCGCTGCGCAGCTCGTCGATCTGCGCCGCGCTGCGACCGAGCTCGGCGAGGATCGCGTCGGTCTGCTCACCGAGACCGGGAAGCCCGCCGGTCGGGTCCGCCCACGCGTCGGTGATCGCCGACGGCCGCAGCGCCTGGATCGGACCCACCGGGCTCGGCAGCGACATCCACCGATCGCGCTCCGACAGCTGCGGGTGCCCGAGGACGTCGCGCACGCCGTTCACCCGCGCGTGGCCGATCCCGGCGCGGTCGGCGGCCGCGTGCACCTCCTCCTCGGTGTGCGAGCCGACCCACGCCGAGATGATGGCGTCCAGCTCCGGGCGCCGCGCGACCCGATCGATGTTCGTCCGGTACCTGGGGTCCTCGGCGAGGTCGGGCCGCTCGATCATCGTGGTCGCCAGCCGGCGCCACTCGCGGTCGTTGGCGGTGCCGACGACGATGCGCGCGCCGTCGGAGGTGATGTAGTCGCCGTAGGGCGCGAGCAGCGGCGACCCGACGCCGTTCGGCTCCAGCACGAGGTCGCCGTAGCGGGCCTGGTGCAGGAACGGCGTCATCCACTCCGCGATCACGTCGAACAGCGCGACGGAGATGACCGTGCCCCTGCCCGTCGAGGCGCGCGCGATCAGGGCGGCCAGCACCGCCGAGTACGCGTGCATGCCGGTGCCGATGTCGGCGACGGAGATGCCCGGCTTGGCCGGCTCGCCGGGCTTGCCGGTCACGCTGCACGAGCCCGCCTCGGACTGGACGAGCAGGTCGTAGGCGCGCCGCTCGGACAGCGGACCGCCCTCGCCGTAGCCCGAGATGTCGACCGCGATGAGGCGAGGGTGCTTCGCGGTGATGGCGGCCGAGCCGACCCCGAGGCGGGCGGCGGCACCGGGTGCGAGGTTCTGCACGACGACGTCGGCCCGCGCGATCAGCTCGTGCAGCACCGCGATGCCGCGCTCGTCCTTGAGGTCGAGGGTGATCGACGCCTTGCCGCGGTTCAGCCAGACGAAGTGCGCGGCCAGCCCGTGCACGGTCTCGTCGTAGTAGCGGGCCGAGTCACCCTCACCGCGGGTCTCGACCTTGATCACGCGAGCGCCGAGGTCGGCCAGCTGCCGCGTGCAGAGAGGGGCCGCGACGGCCTGCTCGAGGGCGACGACGGTGAGGCCCGCGAGGGGCCCGGCAGGTGCGGTCACGGGGTGGAGCCTGGCATGCGGCGGGGCGACGGCCCCGCGGTGATCAGCTGCCGGCGACCGCGGCCGTCCTCGACGGCTCGACGAGGACCGGTCCCGTGACCGGCCCGCTGACCTGGCCGGTGACGACGACGGTGGATCCGGTCTCGGCCTCGAGCGCGCCGTCGATCATCCCGTCGACCACGGCCCGGCCGCCGGCCTTGACCCGCACGTCGCCGCTGACCTGGCCGTGCAGCAGCAGGTGACCACCCGCGTGCACGGTGACGCCGCGCGTCGCGCGGCCGAGCAGGACGACCGTGTGGGTGACGTCCAGGTGGTACTTGAGCTGGCCGTGGAGCGCGTCCGGCATCGAGCGGGTCCTCCCCGGGAGGTCGGGCATCAGAGCGGCGTTCCGGGGAAGGGGGGCCGTACCTCAGGTGCGACGAGGTGACGACGACCCGGTGAACAGCATGAGGCCTCCGGGGCCAGGACTCAATGCCCGTTCACCGAGCGTTCACGCGGATCGCGCGACGCGCCGGACGGACACGCCGAGAGCGCTGCACGACCGAGGCGCAGGCCTCTTCGAGGGCGTCGACGAAGCCGGATCGGCGCAGCACGAGAGATCCGTGGCCCCCCTCGACCTCGTGCACGGTGGCGCCGGGGATCGCCGCGGCCAGGGTGCGCTGCCGGCGGGCGGGGATCGCCTTGTCCTTGCTCATGACGACGACCGCGGTCGGGACGTCGACCTGGCCGATCCAGGGCGCCGAGTTGAACTCGCCGATCGCCGCGATCACCGCGGGCACGGCCCACAGGCTGGTGCTGCGCAGCTCGTGCACGCCCCAGGCCGGGTGCGCCGAGGTGGGCAGCACCTCGGGCCGGCTCTGGGCGTGCCGCTCGACCCGGTCAGCGAGGTGCGGGGCGAACGCCCGCGTGGCCGCGCTGATCGCGGGCAGCCCGTACCGCTCGTGGGGGCGGCCGCGGAAGTTGCGGGCGGTCGCGCCGAGCACGAGCCCCTCGACGCGGTCGTGGTGGCGGTGCCACACCAGCTGCGCGACGCTGCCGCCCATCGAGTAGCCGACCGGGATCGCCCTGTCGATGCCGAGGACGTCCAGCACGGCCGCCGCGTCGTCCGCGCAGTCCTCGAACGCGAACCGCTCGCTGCGGATGCCGCGCCCGTGCCAGCGCTGGTCGAGCACGACGACGCGGTGCGTCTCGGCGAGCCGGGCGATCGCGGGGTACCAGGTGAGCATCCCGGTCGTCACGAGCGCGTGCAGCAGCAGCAGGGTCGGGCCGCCCTCGCGGCGCCCGGTGTCGACGACGTAGGTGCTGCCCCGACCGGGCAGGTCGATCACCCGCCCGGTGGGCAGGTCCTCGGGGATCGGGAGCACGGGCAGCGTCTTGCGCAGAGCGAGCGTGGCGAGCTGCTGCCTGTCCAACGGATCCTCCCCGGGCCGACCCTGGGGGAGGTCGTCTCTGTGACGACGCTACAGGGATGGGGACGGGTCGGGTGTGCCTCGCGTCACAGCCGCGCCGTGCGACTTCGCGGCGGCCTTGAGCTCGGCGAGAGCAGCAGGGAGGAGGTCGACCAGCCCGCGCAGGTCGGGCAGCAGGTCCGGGCAGGCGAGGGCCGAGAAGTTCATCCGGTCGACGTAGGACCAGACGGTGATGTTCAGCCCGATGCCCTCGATGATCGGACCGACCGAGAAGATGTCGGCGAGCGGGACGCCCCCCATGGTGAGGTGCTCGCGCGGACCCGGGACGTTCGAGACGACGGCGTTGAACGGCGGCCGGTGCAGGTTGGCGCCGCGGACCTTCGAGTAGCCGCGCATGAACGCGGTGAACGGGCCGGGCGGCGTGAACTGCGTCCAGCGCTCGAGCAGGTCGAGCCCGAGCGCCTTCTGCATCGCCTTGGCCTCGTCGGTGACGGCGGCGATGTGCCGCAGCCGCTCCCACGGATCGTCGATGTCGGTGGCCAGCGTCGTGAACAGGTTCGAGACCCGGTTGCCGCCGAGCCGTTCGAGCCCGCCCGGGCCTTCGGTCGACACCGGCACGCCGGCGAGCAGCGAGCCGCTCACCTCCTCGCCGCGCCGGTCGAGCCACATGCGCAGCGCGCCGCCGACGACGCCGAGCACGACGTCGTTGAACGACACGTCGGCCGCGACCCGCACGTCCTTGAAGTCCTGCAGAGGCAGCGAGAGCGTCGCGAACGAGCGGCGCGGGGTGAGCGCGCCGTTGAACGACGTGCGCGGTGCGTCGAGGATCGGCCGTGGTGTCCTGACCTTCGCGACCTTGGCCCGCCGCGTCGCGTCGCGCACACCGCGGGCGGTCTTCGCGAGGAGCGCAGGGATCGTAGCGATCTGCACGAACCACGCGACGAGTGCGATGCGCAGCAGCGCCAGCCGTCCGGGGACCCGGTCTTCGTGGGGCTTCGCGGGAGGTGGGTCGGACATCCCCGGGGCCGTGTCCATGACCGCGGCGAGCATGGCGTTGGCGGCCGTGCCGTCGGCGACCGCGTGGTGGATCTTCGCCGCGATGACGATGTGCCCGTTGGCCAGGCCCTCGATGACGTGGATCTCCCACAGGGGGCGGTCGCGGGGGAGCGGCGTCGACGCGATCTCGCCGATGAGCGCCTCGGCCTGCGCCATCTCACCCGGCCCGGGCAGGCGGTGGTGGTGGATGTGCTGCTTGATGTCGGGCTCGCCCTCCACCCACATGGGGTGGTGGAAGTGCAGCGGGACGGTGAGGACGCGCTTGCGCAGCGGCGGGAGAAGGTGCAGTCGCGCGCCCAGCTCCTCGTCCATCACGTCGAGCGGCAGGCCCTCGGGGATGCCGGAGAAGTCGAGCACCGCGACTTTGAGCGTGTGCATGTGGAGCGTCGGCGTCTCCATGTAGAGGAAGCCGGCGTCGACGCCCTCCATCCACTCCACGGCGTGATCATCCCCTGCTTTCGGCCTCAGGCAGGATCAGGTGGTGCCAGACGCGCGGAGGCTCGACGACGAACGCGTGCGGCGCTTGGTCGAGCGTGCGGCCGCGGACGTCGAGGCCGGGACGTTGCCGTCCTGCCAGGTGGCTCTGGCGCGCGACGGTGAGGTGCTCGTCGAGGCGGCGTTCGGCGATGCCGAGACCACCGATCGCTACGTCCTGTTCTCGGTCACCAAGGCGCTGACCGCGGCGTCGGTGTGGCTGGCCATCGGCGACGGCCTCCTGTCCGCCGACATGCACGTGGCCGAGCTCGTGCCCGCGTTCACGACCGGCGGCCGTGAGGCAGTGACCGTCGAGCACCTGCTCACGCACACGGCCGGCTTCCCGAACGCGCCGATGCGGCTGACGCAGGGCGCCGACCCCGAGCAGCGCAACGCGCGCTTCGCCACGTGGCGGCTCGACTGGGAGCCGGGCAGCCGCATGACCTACCACCCGACCTCGGCGCACTGGGTGCTCGCCGACCTCGTCGAACGGGTGCGCGGCATCGACCATCGCGAGGCCGCGCTCGAGCGCGTGCTCGCACCCCTGGGGCTCACCCGCATGCGACTCGGCGGCGACGGTTCGCGCGGCGACGACGTGCGGACGCTCGTGCACGTGGAGGCGAAGGGCCCCGACGGCGTCACCGTGCCGGACGACGCGCGGTTCCCGCCGGCCGAGCTCCTCCAGTACAACGAGCCGTCCAACCGCGAGGCCGGCTCGCCCGGCGGGGGCGCGGTGTCGACCGCGCGCGACGTCGCGCTGCTCTACCAGGCGTTCCTGCGGAACCCGGGCGGGCTGTTCGACCCCGAGGTGCTCGCCGACGGGACCGCGCGCGTGCGCTGCACACTCATCGACCCGTGGTTCGGCGTCCCCTGCAACCGCACCCTCGGGCTCACGCTGGCGGGCGACGACGGCAACGCGGTGCTGCGGCAGCTCGGCCGGGCCACCGGGCCGCGGGCCTTCGGTGCGCCCGGCGTCGGCGGTCAGATCGGCTGGGCCGACCCGGACTCCGGCCTGTCGTTCTGCTACCTGACCAACGGGCTGACGAGCGACCCCTCGGTCTCGTTCCTGCGCGCCGCCGAGCTGTCGACCCTCGCAGCGAAGACGGTCATTCCGGTCAGCTGAGCCGTCCGACCGACGGGTCCACTGACGATGCGTCAGGATGCACGGCTGTGAGCCTCCACCTCGCCACGCTGTTCGAGGCGGTGGTCGACGCCGACCCCGACCGCGAGGTGCTGGTCGTGGGCGACCGGCGGCTCACGTTCCGCGGCCTCGACGAGCGGGCCAACCGGCTCGCGGCCGTGCTCACCGCCGCCGGGATCGGGCCGGGCGACCGGGTCGGCCTGCAGCTGGCCAACGGCACCGAGTACCTCGAAGGCATGCTCGCCGCGTTCAAGGTCCGCGCGGTCCCGGTGAACGTGAACTACCGCTACGTCGAGCGCGAGCTCAGCTACCTCTACCAGGACAGCGGCATCGTCGGGCTGATCTACCACCGCACCTTCGCGCCGCGCGTCACGGGAGCGCTTGGCGCCATCGCCGACCTGCGCCTGCTGCTCACCGTCGAGGACGGCAGCGATGCCGCACCGGTCGACGGTGCCCGCGACTACGACCAGGCGCTCGCGGAGGCGTCACCGGCGCGCGTCGCCGTCGCCGGCCGCAGCGACGACGACGAGTACCTCATCTACACGGGCGGCACCACCGGCATGCCGAAGGGCGTCGTGTGGCGTCACGAGGACATCTTCAAGGCCGGGCTCGGCGGCGGCGACCCGACGCACCTCGGCAACCACGTCGCCGACGAGCGGGAGCTCGCGGAGCGCATGCCGCCGCCCGGGCTCGTGTCGCTGGGCATCCCGCCGCTCATGCACGCGGCCGCGCACTGGCTCGCGCTGTCGACGTTGCTCACCGGCGGGCGCATCGTGCTGATGCCGCTGGGCGCGTTCGACCCCGCCGAGGTGTGGGCGACGATCGCGCGCGAGAAGGTGCTGACGCTCGTCATGGTCGGCGACGCCATGGCCAAGCCGCTCGTCGACGAGCTCGCCGCACACCCCGATGCCTACGACACCTCGTCGCTGTGGGTCATCGCCTCCAGCGGTGCCGCGCTGTCGCAGCACAACAAGGACCGCCTGCTCGCGCTGCTGCCCGGCCGCATGATCGTCGACTCGCTCGGCTCGTCCGAGACCGGCGTGCTCGGCTCGAAGCAGGGCCAGGGCGGAGCGACGTTCCAGCTGTCGGACAGCACCGCGGTGCTCACCGAGGACGGCCGCCGGGTCGCGCCCGGGTCGGGCGAGGTCGGCAAGGTCGCGCGGCGCGGCCACGTGCCGCTGCGCTACCACAACGATCCCGAGAAGTCGGCGCGCACGTTCGTCACCGTCGACGGGGCGCGGTGGGCGCTCACCGGCGATGACGCGACCGTCGAGGCGGACGGCACCGTGCGCATGCTCGGCCGCGGCTCGCAGTGCATCAACACCGGCGGCGAGAAGGTCTACCCCGAAGAGGTCGAAGAGGCGGTCAAGTCCTTCGCGGGCGTCGAGGACGCGGTCGTCGTGGGGGTGCCGGACGAGCGGTGGGGTGAGCGGGTGGCCGCCGTCGTGCAGCTCTCTCCGGGTGGCGCGCTCACTCTGGCCGACCTGCAGGAGCACGTTCGCGGACGCGTCGCGGGGTACAAGGTGCCGCGTGAGCTCGTGCTCGTCGACAACGTCGTGCGCTCGCCGGCGGGGAAGCCCGACTACCGGTGGGCCAAGGAACGGGCTCTGGAGGCGGTCTCATGACGCAGCTGACGGCGATGGATGCGGCGTTCCTCTACACCGAGTCCGAGAACCAACCCATGCAGGTCGCGGGGTTGATGATCCTCGACCCCGCGCAGGGGGAGGGCTACAGCGCCGCACGCTTCCGGCAGGTGCTCGAGGAGCGCGCACACCTCGTGCCGGCCTTCGGGCGCAAGCTCCGCGAGGTGCCGCTGCACCTGGACCAGCCGTACTGGGCACCCGAGGACCAGCTCGACCTCGATGCGCACTTCCACCGCATGGACTGCCCGTCCCCGGGCGATGACCGGGCGCTGGGCCGGCTCGTCGGCGACATCGCCGGCCAGCTGCTCGACCGTTCGCGACCGCTGTTCGAGATCTGGCTCATCGAAGGGCTGACGGGCGGTCGCGTCGCGCTCGTCGCGAAGGTGCACCACTCGACGATGTACGGCACGGCGAGCGCGAACATGATGGCGCAGCTGCTCGACCTCACGCCGGAGGTGCGCAGCGTCGACGGCGAGGTCGCACCGGTCCACGAGGAGGCGCCGTCGACGGTGGCCGTCCTCGGGCACGCCGCGTGGCACGCGGCCGGCATGCCGTTGCGGATCGGTCGCGGGCTCATCGGCGGCGTCGGACGGGTCGGCGGCCTCGTGGGCTTCGCCGCCGGGAGCCTGCTCGGCCGCGGCGAAGGCAAGCTGCCGATCCGTGCGCCCCGCTCCCTGATCAACGGTCCGCTCGCACCGGGTCGCGAGACAGCGTTCGTCGGCGTCCCGTTCGACGACGTGCGCGCTGTCCGCAAGGCGCACGGGACCAAGGTGAACGACGTCGTGCTCACGCTCGTGACCGACGGGTTGCGCCAGTACCTCGACAAGCGCGGCGCCCTTCCCGCCTCGCCACTCATCGCGGGGGTGCCGCAGGTCGTCGCCGCCGGAGCGAACGCGGGGACCGACACGCTGAACACGCTGCTCGTGCCGCTGCCCGTGCAGGAGGCCGACCCGGTCGCGCAGCTGCACCAGATCGCGGCGTTCAGCGAGCAGTCGAAGCAGCTCGGCGACCTGATGGGGCCCGAGACGATCGCGGGCATGGCGCAGATCGTGCCGCCGCCGGTCATCATCGGCGGCCGGCGGGCGCTGCGCGGACTGAAGCTCAGCAAGCTGCTCCCGCCGCTGATGTCGCTCATCGTCTCCAACGTCCAGGGACCGCCCATCCCGCTGTGGTGCGCGGGTGCGAAGCTCGTCGGCCTGTTCCCGTTCGGCCCGCTGCTCGCGGGCTCGGGCCTGAACGTCACCGTGCTGTCGAACAACGGGAACCTCGACATCGGACTGATGGCCTGCCCCGACCTCGTCGACGACGTGTGGGAGATCGCCGAGGCCATGCCGCAGACGCTCGCGCGGCTGCTCGCGGACGCGCCGCGCACCTGAGAGGACTGTCGCCGACCCGACAGTCCGGGCCGGTCGTGAGGGGTCGACGCGAGTGCATACTGGCGGTATCAGATACCGCCGGTATTTCACGATGCGGTCGGTGCTGATCGAGGCGGCTGGGGGGTTGCCATGGGCACGGGGAACGCAACGACGAACGAGGCGGTCGCGTGGTTCGCACGGCAGGCGCGGATGGAGCGGATGATCACGGACCTTCGGGCCGCTCCGGGTCCGTCGCCGATGGGGCCCGCTCACCGGCTCCCGGCGCCGGCCGCCGAGCCGGCGCCTCCGTGCAACGCACAGCTGTCGGCGCCGGGACGCGCCCCCACGCGTCCCGGCGCTCGACCCCGGCCGGCTCGGCGCCGCGTCGCGAGCGCCTGACCCGCGAGCAGCAGAAGGCCCGCACCCGCGACGACCTGCTCGCGGCCGCGGGCCTGCTGTTCGCCCGTCAGGGGTTCTTCGCGACGTCGGTCGACGACATCGCCGCCGAGGCGCACCTCACCAAGGGCGCGGTCTACTCGCACTTCGCCAACAAGGACGAGCTGCTGCTCGCCGTCCTCGACGGCTACTGGAACGGCACCTGGCGTCAGCGCCTGAGCGACGAGAGCATCCTGCTCGACGCGGCACCGCCGGCCGCGGCATCCGCGTCGTTCTTCGACGTCGCGATCATCAAGGAGCGGGAGTGGTGGCTGCTCTGGCTCGAAGCGCTGCTGCTCGCGACGCGCAACCCGGCGATCCACGACCGCCTCGTGCAGATCGACACCCCGACGCGCACCGAGGCGCAAGGGCTGCTCGCCGCGGCCGTGGAGGCGTCGGGTGGCCGGCTGTCCGCGCCGATCGAGAGCGTGCTCACCGCGTTCTTCGGGCTCGGTCGCGGCATCGGCCTCGAGCAGCTCGTGCGACCGGGCCTGATCGACGAGCAGATGTTCGGTCGGCTCCTCGGCGCGATCCTGCGGGAGTTCCTCGAGCTGCCCGGCGCTGCTAGCGCGGCGGCGTCCGCTCCAGCTGCACGGACCGCTCGTCCCGCCAAGCGCGCAGCACGAGGTACTCGCCCTTGAGGGCCGCGTGGTCCTGGTTGCCGAAGCCCATCAACGTCCCCGCGTGACCGCTCGTCGCCGGCATCCGCTTCGTGCGTTCGAGCCCGAGCCGGATGCCGTCGCGGGTGAGGTGGCCGGAGCGCACGATCGCCTCGCCGAGCAGCCGCCCGATGTCGTAGCCGGCGACGCCGACCGAACCTGACGCCGTGCGCTTGTCGAGCTCCATCAGCGCGACACGCAACGGGTTGTCGTCGGCGATCGTGTCGACGTAGGTCCAGTCCTCCCAGCCCGCACGCCAGTCCTTGCGCAGGTAGCCGAACATCAACGCGGAGTTCGCGACGACCGGCACGGTCCAGGACAGTGCCTCCATGGCGAGGGCGACCGCGCGGGCCGAGACGCCGAGCCCGAGGTAGCAGAGCGACGCCGGGTTGGCGGTCTTCACCCGGCCGACCGGCCCGGTGAGGTCCTCGGCGAGCGCGGAGACGGTGCACGACATCAGCAGGTCGATGCCCCGGTCGGCGCACGCGGTGGTGAACGCCTCGGCGTAGCGGCGGCCGACGGGGGAGTCGTCGTAGACGCACCCGGTGGTCATCAGCCCGCGCTCGAGCAGCGTCTGCGCGAGCAGGATCGGCTCCTCCTCGAGGGAGCCCACCTGGTAGTGGAACATCCAGGCGCTGCGGGTCACCTCGCCTCCGGTGTAGTTGATGCAGGGGATGCGCGCGGCGTCGGCGAGGTCGCGGGCGACGATGCCGTTGTCGGTGATCGAGGGTCCGACGATGGCGAGGCAGCCGGCCTGGTCGAGCTCCTTGAAGCCGCGCGTGAGCTCGTGCGCCGAGCCCGAGGGCAGCCCGGTCGCCTGCTGCGGCAGCAGCTCGACGGCCCGGTCGAGCCGGCTGCTGACCGTGGCGAGCCCGAGTCGCAGCGCGTCCTCGAACGCCCCGTCGCGGGTCGGGAAGTCGTACAGCACGCCGATGAGGACAGGAGCGGGTCCGTCTGCCACCCGCCGCACTCTAGGGTGACCCTGACGTTCGTGTCAGGGAAGGTGCTGCGCCGTGGGGACCGTTCGCGACGACCTGCGCACCACGGCGGCGGCGCACCCGGACCGGATCGCCCTGCAGGTGGACGGCGGCCCGTCGCTCACCTACGCCGCGTTCGACCGGCGCGCGGATGCCGTGGCCCGCGGCCTCAGCGACGCGGGCGTGCAGGTCGGTGACCGCGTGGCGCTCCTGCTCGACAACGCGGCCGCGGCCGACTTCCACGTCGCGTACGTCGCCGCGCACCGCGCCGGTGCGGCGGCCGTCCCCATCAACGCCCGCTACGCCGACCGCGAGATCACTCACGTGCTCGGTGATTGTGCGCCGCGGATGGTCGTGAGCGCCGGCCCGCAGCTCGACCGCGTCCGGGCGCTGGCTCCGGCGGGTACGCGCGTCGTGACCGTGGACGAGATCGCGGCCGTGGACGACAGCCCGCACGACGTGCCGGTGACCGACGACGACCTGGCCGACGTCTTCTACACGTCGGGCACCACCGGATTGCCGAAGGGTGTCGCGTCCACGCACGCGAACACGTCGGCCGCGATGCGCCCGCTGCGCGACGGCGGGGTGCTGCTCCACGCGATCCCGCTGTCGACCTTCACAGGGGTGCACGGGGGCGTGGTCACGCCGCTGCGCCTCGGGTTGACCGCGGTGGTGCTGCCGACGTTCGACACCGCCCGGTTCGCGGCGGTGATGGAGGAGTCCCGCGCGCAGTCGCTGCTGATGGTGCCGGCACAGATCGCGCTGCTGCTCGACGCCGGCGTGCTCGCGGGGCGGGATGTGTCGTCCGTGCGCACGGTGATGTTCGGCGGCGCCCCCACGCCTCCCGCGACGGTCGACGCGCTGGGCCAGGCGTTCCCCAACGCGGTGCTGCTCAACGGCTACGGCCTCACCGAGGCGGGCGGATCGATCTGCGTGCTCCCACCGGGCGAGGCGTCGAAGCGGCGCGGCTCCGTCGGCAAGCCGCTGCCCGGTGTCGAGGTCAAGGTCGTCGACGAGGACGGCGACGACGTGCCCACCGGCGAGGTCGGGCAGATCCTGCTGCGCATCGCGGCGGGCAAGCGCTCGTACTTCGGCGACGACGATGCGACCGCGCAGACGTGGCGTGACGGCTGGGTGCAGAGCGGCGACCTCGGCCGGCTCGACGAGGACGGCTTCCTCTACGTCGTCGGCCGCACCAAGGACATGATCATCCGCGGCGGCTACAACATCTACGCCGTCGAGGTGGAGAGCGCGCTGCACGAGCATCCCGACGTGCTCGAGGCCGCCGTCGTCGGGGTGGAGCACCGCGTGCTCGGCCAGGACGTGTGCGCGGTGATCCGCCAGCGCGAAGGCACGTCCCCGCTCGACCTCGACGCGGTCCGCGCGTTCCTCGAGGACCGCCTCGCCGACTACAAGCGCCCGCGCCGTCTCGAGGTGCGCACCGAGCCCCTGCCGCGCAACGCCATGGGGAAGCTCGACAAGAACGCCATCCGCGCCTCCCTCACCTGAGGTCCGGTTCGAAGAGGGGCAGGGCGGCCTGGTCGCTGACGGGTTCGAACCGGACGCGCACGCGGTCACCGATCTGCACGTCGTCGGCGGGCACGTTCACGATGTTCGTCATGAGGCGTGGTCCCTCGTCGAGGTCGACCAGCGCGACGACGTAGGGCAGCAGGTGGCGGAACGAGCGCGACATGTTCTGCCGGATGATCGTGCGGCTGTACACCGTGCCCGTGCCGGCGGACTCGATCCACTCGACGGGCGAGCGGCACACGAGGCAGTGCACGCGCGGGTACAGCTGGTGGTGATTGCAAGCGGTGCAGCGCTGCACCAGGAGCTTGCCCTCGAGCGCGGCCGCCCAGTACTGCGCCGCCTCCTGCTCGGGCACGGGCGCGGGGCGCGGCTTCGGCTCCTTGCGCGGATCCCTACCCGCCTCCGCCTTCGTGGGTTCGCTCATCGGCCGGCCGCCCGCTCATCGACGGCGGCCGGGGTGCCCCGGGCGGGCTCCGGTGTGCTCACGCCAGCCCCAGCAGCATCGTGGCGCCGGCCGAGAGCATGCCGCCGGTGCCGTGCACGAGCGCGACCTCGGCATCGGGCACCTGCGTCGCGCCGCCCTCGCCGCGCAGCTGGCGCACCGCCTCGACGATCAGGTACATCCCGCGCATGCCCGGGTGGCAGGCGGACAGCCCGCCGCCGTCGGTGTTGGTCGGCAGCGCGCCGTCGAAGCGCAGTCGATCGCCCTCCACGAACGCGCCGCCCTCGCCCTTCCCGCAGAAGCCGAGATCCTCGAGCGTCAGCAGCGCGGTGATCGTGAACGAGTCGTAGATCTGCGCGACGTCGACGTCGGCGGGCGTGAGGCCGGCCCGCGCGAACGCGACCGGGCCGCACTGGGCCGCGGACGACACGGTGAGATCGCGCATCTCCGAGATGTTCATCGCGTGCGTGATCGCGTGCGCCGCGCCCAGGACCTGCACCGGCTTCTTCGGACCGTCCGCGGCCCGCTCGGCCGTGGTGACGACGCAGGCGGCGCCGCCGTCGGAGATGACGCAGCAGTCCAGCATGTGCAGCGGGTCGGCGATCATCCGCGATGCGAGCACGTCATCGACCGTGAGCGGGTCCTTGTACTGCGCCATCGGGTTGTGCGCGGCGTGCTCGCGCATCGTCACCGCGATCGCGGCGAGCTGCTCCATCGTCGTGCCGTACTGGTGCATGTGCCGCGCGGCGACGAGCGCGTAGCTGCCCACGAGCGAGTTGCCCCAGATGCCGTCGTAGGCCGCCGGGCCGGGGACGAACGACCCGCCGCCCATCCCGGTGCCGAGGCGCCGCCCCATGGCGGACAGCTGCACGCTCCCGTACGAGACCAGCACGGTCTCGCACGCGCCGGCCTCGACGGCCTGGACGGCGTGCTCGACGAGCACCTCGTAGGACGCGCCGCCGATGTTCGTCTCGTCGATGTGGATCGGCTGCAGGCCCAGGTACTCGCAGACCTGCCCGGCGTACATGGGGGAGAACCCGGCCGTCGCGAAGCCGTCGACGTCGGCGTAGGTGAGCCCGGCGTCGGCCAGCGCGCGGTCGGATGCCTGGGCGTGCACGCCCATCTCCGAGAACGCGGGGAGCATCGGGTAGTCGCTCGTCGCGACGCCCGCGATCACGGCCTTCCTCACCATGGCGGCCCGACAGTACCCTGACACGAGTGTCAGGGAAGGCGTAGGGAGGATCGTCAGTGACGGCCGTTGAATCACGCAGCGTCCAGCGCACCCGCAACCCCATCGCGCCCGCGCTCCCGGAGCTCACGCCGGCCGCCGAGCTGGCCCTCCTGGCGCGCATGCTGTTCCGTGAGGGCTACGACGACCACCTGGCCGGGCACATCACGTACCGCCAGCCGGACGGGACGATCCTGGTCAACCCGTTCGGCCTCACGTGGGACGAGATCCGGGCCTCCGACGTGATGCGCATGGATGCCGACGGCAACCAGATCGATGGGCCGTGGACCATCACGCCGGCGATCACGCTGCACGTCGAGCTGCACAAGGCGCGCGACGTCGGCGTGGCGATCCACAACCACCCCCGCTGGGGAACCGTCTACGCCGACCTCGGCCGCGCGCCCGGCGTGTACGACCAGACCAGCGCGCTCGTGGCCGGAGACGTCGCGATCTACGACGACTACCAGGGTGGCGTGAACGACCGGGAGAACGCGGCCGCCGCGGTGGCCGCGCTGGGCGATGCGTCCATGGCGCTGCTGCAGAACCACGGCGTGCTCGTCGTCGGCAAGGACGTCCGCCAGGCCCACCTGCGCGCGGTGACGCTCGAGTGGCGCTGTCGGCAGGCGTGGCACGTCGAGGCCGTCGGTGGAGGGCGCGCGCTGCCCGCCGAGGTGCATGAGCGGTTCGGTCGCGTCTTCGACACTCGCGACTTCCCGGGGATGTTCGAGGCGATGGCCCGCCGCGAGCTGCGCGACGACCCGACGATCCTGGACTGAGCGCGTGGGTGTCATCGAGGACTACCTCGCCGCGGTCACCGGCCACGACTGGGATGCGCTGGGCAAGCTCGTGCGTGACGACGTCGTGCGCACCGGCCCGTACCACGACCGCTTCGAGGGCCGCGATGCCTACGTCGGGTTCCTGTCCGGGCTCATGCCCAACCTGCCCGGCTACGCGATGGACGTCAGCGGCGTCACCTACACCGACGGCGGTCGGCGCGCGTTCGCCGAGCTGGCCGAGACCGTCGAGGTGAACGGCGCGCCGCTCGTGACGCCGGAGGTGCTGGTGTTCGACATCGATGCGGACGAGCGCATCGCCCGCATCGACATCTTCATCAAGCAGCAGCCGGCATGAGCCCGCTCGTCATCGACGCCGATGGGCACGTCGACGAGGACATCGCCACGGTGCTCGGCTCGCTGCCGGAAGCGGTCCGGGCGCTGGCGCCGCGCTCGGTGAAGACCGACGGCGGCTTCGGGATGCTCATCGAGGGCAAGCCGTGGACGCCCACCTACGCCCAGCCGCGGGGCTCGAAGACCCACAACTCGGCCGGCGGAGAGGTGCGCCTCGGCGGTCGTGACCCGGTGGAGCGGCTGAAGGTGCTGGACGACGAAGGCATCCAGGCGGCCGTGCTGTTCCCGAGCTTCGGCCTGATGTTCGGCCTGTACAACGACCCGGACGTCGCCGCCGCGCTCTGCGCCGCCAACAACGACTGGCTCGCGTCCTACTGCGCCGCCGACCCACGTCGCCTCATCGGCGTTGCCCTCCTCCCGCAGCAGGACCCGCAGCTCGCGGCGGCCGAGCTCGAGCGGTGCGTCGAACGGCACGGCTTCGTCGGTGGCGTGATGCGACCGAACAAGATCGGTGGACTCACCGTCGACGACCCCGGCTTCGACGCCGTGTGGTCGAAGGCGACCGAGCTCGACGTCCCCGTGGTCATGCACGAGGCCTACCTCGGCGGTGGCATCGACACCGTCGGTGAGGACCGCATGTCCACCTACGCCGGCGGCCACGTCGTCAGCCACGCGTTCGAGCAGATGACGGCGATGCTCGTCACCACGCTCGCCGGCGTGCTCACGCGTCACCCGCAGCTGCGCCTCGGGTTCTTCGAGAGCGGCTGCGGCTGGGCGCCGTACTGGACCGAGCGCATCGAGGAGCACTACGAGCTGGCGCCGGGCGACTTCGCCGGCGGCGACCCCACCGGGCAGCTCAACACGCGCACGTGGATCACGTTCGAGGTGGAGGAGCGCAGCCTCGAAGCGACGTGCGCCCTGGGCTGGGCCGACAACATCTGCTTCGCCAGCGACTACCCGCACTACGACGCGGTGTTCCCGGGCGCGGTGAAGACCGTGCTCGACCGCGGCCTCGACCCCGAGCTCGAAGCCAAGCTGCTGGGCGAGAACGCCCTGCGGTTCTACGGCTCCCGCCTGCGTTCGCTGATCGGCTGAAGGGACCTCCGATGCAGATCGAAGACATGATCATGGTGAGCGTCGACGACCACGTCGTCGAGCCCCCCGACATGTTCGACAAGCACCTACCCGCCAAGTGGCAGGACGGCGCGCCCCGGCTGATCCACAAGGACGACGGCACCGACGTGTGGTCGTGGGACGGCAAGGAGATCCCGAACATCGGGCTCAACGCCGTCGCCGGGAGGCCGCCGGAGGAGTACGGCATGGAGCCGACGTCCTTCGACGAGATCCGCAGCGGCTGCTACGACATCCACGACCGCGTCCGTGACATGAACGCCAACGGCACGCTCGGCTCGATGTGCTTCCCGTCGTTCCCGAACCTCTGCGGCCAGCTGTTCTCGCGCGGGACCGACAAGGACCTCTCGCTCGCCGTGCTCAAGGCCTACAACGACTGGCACATCGACGAGTGGTGCGGCACCTACCCGGGTCGCTTCATCCCGCTCGCGATCCCGCCCATCTGGAACCCCGACGCGATGGCCGAGGAGGTGCACCGCGTCGCCGCCAAGGGCTGCCACGCCGTGTCGTTCTCGGAGAACCCGGCCAAGCTCAAGCTGCCGTCGCTGCACAGCGACGCGTGGGACCCGTTCTGGCAGGCGTGCAGCGACGAGGGGACGATCGTGTGCATGCACATCGGCTCCTCGTCGAGCCTCGTCATCACCGCGCAGGACGCGCCGGTCGACGTGCTCATCACGCTGCAGCCGGTCAACATCGTGCAGGCCGCGGCCGACCTGCTCTGGTCGCCGGTGATGCGTAAGTTCCCCGACCTGCGCTTCGCGATGAGCGAGGGCGGCATCGGCTGGATCCCGTACTTCTACGACCGTGTGGACTGGATCTACGAGCGCCACCACCAGTGGACCGGCCAGAGCTTCCACGGCAAGACACCGCGCGAGGTCTTCATGGAGCGCGTCGCGACCTGCTTCATCGACGACCCCGCGGGCATCGAGCAGCGGCACGCCGTCGGCATCGACACCATCTGCTGGGAGGGCGACTACCCGCACTCCGACTCGACCTGGCCGACCTCGCCCGAGCGGCTCATGAAGTCGATGGACGGGGTGCCGGACGACGAGATCGACAAGATCACGCACCTGAACGCGATGCGGCACTTCCGCTTCGACCCGTTCTCGGTGCGGCCGCGCGAGGAGTGCACGGTCGGTGCGTTGCGTGCGCAGGCCACCGACGTCGACACGACGCCCAAGCCGAGCCCGCGCGTGAAGGCGAAGAAGACGACGACCGGCAGCGACCTCGAGGCGTTCGGCGCGAAGAAGGTCTAGCTCGGCGCCGCACCCGCGGCCTTGGCGGCGCGCCGGATCTGCTCCTCCGGCTCCTTGCGGTCGAGGTAGTCGCGCCAGCTCGTGACCAGGCCGGCGTCGTCCACCTCGACGACCGTCGCGCCGCGCATCTCGATCGCGACGCCCGGCCCGCCGCCCGGCAGGGCGTAGGTGGCCCGGCCGATCCATTCGAAGAAGGCCCAGTCGTCCCCGCCGCGGATGCGGGTGACCTCCTGGTTCCAGTCGGGGAAGACGTCGCGCGTCCCGCGGGCCACCGCGCGCAGGTCGCCGGTCGACTGCGCCGGGTCGGCGAAGTGCGCGCCCGGTGCGAACAGCCCCTGCCAATCGCCACGCGTGCGCATGTCCACGGCCGCCTCGACCTTGCGCGCCCACGCGTCCCAGTCCATCGCCCCACCCACGCCCCCGAGCCTGACACGGCGTGCGTCCTCGCGCAGGACGGCCCACCAGGGCAGGCTGTAGGCGTGACGACCGCGGCCTGGATCTGGTTCGCGGTCGCCGTCGTGCTCGGCCTCGTCGAGATCACCACGCTGACGCTCGCCTTCGCGATGGTCGCCACCGGGGCCGCCGCGGCCGGTGTCGTCGCCGTCCTCGGCGGGTCCGGCGCCGTGCAGAGCGGGGTTGCGGCGGCGGTCAGCGCCGCCGGCCTGCTCGTCGTTCGCCCGATCGTGCAGAAGCACCTCACCGCCGCGGGGGACGTCCGCACCGGGATCCACGCGATGGTCGGCCACCCGGCCGTCGTCACCGCGCCGGTGTCGAGCCACGGCGGGCAGGTGCGCATCGGCGGCGAGCTCTGGCAGGCGCGACTCGCCTTCGACGACGCGGACTCCACCGAGCTGCCGCTGCACACCCACGTGACCGTCGCCGGGGTCGACGGCACGACCGTGACCGTCTACCCCTCCGATCCACTACCGAAGGAGCTGGCGTGACCGCAGCGATCGTGGCCGCCGTCATCGTGGTGCTGTTGCTCATCGTGCTGTCGCGCGCGGTGCGCATCGTGCCGCAGGCCTCGAACTCGATCGTCGAGCGCCTCGGCCGCTACAACCGCACGATGCAGCCCGGCCTCCACCTGGTCGTGCCGTTCCTCGACCGCGTGCGGCGCGGCATCGACCTGCGCGAGCAGGTGGTGAGCTTCCCGCCGCAGTCGGTCATCACCAAGGACAACCTGGTCGTCGGCATCGACTCGGTCATCTACTACCAGGTGACCGACCCGTTCCGCGCCACCTACGAGATCGCCAACCCGGTCGCCGCCATCGAGCAGCTCTCGGTCACCACCCTGCGCAACGTCACCGGTGGCCTGCAGCTCGAGGAGGCGCTGACCAGCCGCGACCACATCAACGCGCAGCTGTCCTCGACGCTCGACGAGGCGACCGGCAAGTGGGGCATCAAGGTCAACCGGGTCGAGATCAAGGCGATCGAACCGCCGCCGTCGATCCGCGATGCCATGGAGCAGGCGATGCGCGCCGACCGGCAGAAGCGCGCGACGATCCTCACCGCCGAAGGAGAGCAGCAGTCGGCGATCCTCACCGCGCAGGGCCAGCAGCAGGCGGTCATCCTGCAGGCCGAGGCGGCGAAGCGGTCGACGATCCTCGCCGCCGAGGGCGAGAAAGAGGCCGCCGTGCTGCGGGCCGACGGTGAGGCGGAGGCCATCAAGCGCGTCGTGGCCTCCATCAAGGAGGCGGGGGTGGACCCGCAGGTGCTCGCCTACCAGCAGCTGCAGATGCTGCCGTCGATCGCGAACGGCGAGGCCAGCAAGGTCTGGTTCGTGCCGACCGACGTCGTCGACTCCCTGCGGAGCATCACCGGCAACGCCAACGCGGCGGCCGCCGCGCCGGCGCCGACCACCCGGAGCCGGGGGAGCAGCAGCACCAGCTGAGGCTCCCGCGGATCTCGGCCGGCCCTCGGCCCGGGTCCTGTAACCTTGCGGGCTGCACCACAGCACCACCGGCGCCGTTAGCTCAATTGGCAGAGCAGCTGACTCTTAATCAGCGGGTTCGGGGTTCAAGTCCCTGACGGCGCACCAGATCGAGATCGGCGATTCGCATCCGGCCGCCCCGTACCGCCGGTCGACAGCGGACTTGTGGCGGCTTTCGCGCCCGCTCGACCGGCACAAAGCCGATGTCGACCGTGGGGACTTCACTCGGCGGCGGCCGCGGCGGGCGCCGGCTCGGTCCGGGCCGCCGACCACTCGGGCGCCGGGGCGTTCGGTTGCGGCCGCACGAGAGCCCAGACGAGCAGGCCCGCGAGGACGCCGGAGATGCCGGCGACGAGCCAGGCGCCGTCGATGCCCGAGATCGAGGCCCGGTGCAGCGCGGCGTCGAGCGCGGCGCGGTTCGGCCCGGCCTGCGCGAGCAGCCGGGGCGCCTGGCCGCCGGCCAGGTCGTGCGCGACCGAGGCCGGTGCGCCGGGCAGCGAGTGCGCCGCCCGCGAGGCGAACACCGTGCCGAGGACCGCGATGCCGATGCCGTAGCCCAGCTGCCGGGCGGTGTTGATGGCGCCGGCGGCCATGCCGCCGCGCTGCACCGGGACCGACGCCATGGTCGCCGCGGTGAGGACGGGGATGGCCATGCCGACCCCGATGCCGATGAGCGCGTAGCCGGGCACGAGCGCGGGCCAGCTGGACCCGTGGTGCACGAGCAGGTTCACGAGGAGGCCGCCGACGCCGATGAGCGTGATGCCGGTGCCGATGACCGGGCCCGGCTTGCCGTGCAGCACGCGGCCCGCGGTGGCCGCGGTCACGAACGCGACACCGGCGAGCGGCAGGCTCGACAAGCCGGCCTTGATCGGGGAGAGGCCGATGACCGTCTGCAGCCAGATGGAGCTGTAGGTGAGCGCCGAGAACGCCGCGAAGTTGAACAGCAGGGCCGCGGCGATGAGCCCGACGAAGGACTTGCTGCGGAACAGGCCGAGGTCGAGCATCGCGTGGTCGCTCCGCGTCTCGATGACGACGAAGGCCACCGCCGAGATGACGGCGAGCACGAGCAGGACGTAGACGGCGCCGGACGACCACGAGTGCTCGCTCGCGTAGATGAGCGCGTAGGTGAGGCAGCCCGCGGCCGCGGTGAAGGTGACGGTTCCGGGGAGGTCGACCTTGGTGTCCGGGCGCTCGTGGTCCGAGCTGATGTTGCGCAGCGTCATCACGATCGCCACCGCGCAGACGGGGATGTTGACGAAGAAGATCCAGCGCCACGAGATGCCCTGGACGAGCACGCCGCCGAGGATCGGGCCGATGGCGGCCGCCGCGCCGGAGACGGCTCCCCAGAAGCCGAACGCGGTCCCGCGGTCCCGGCCCTGATAGCTCGAGTTGAGCAGCGCGGCGGTGGTGGCGAACATCGCCGCGCCGCCGACGCCCTGCACCGCCCGCGCGGCGACCAGCACGCCCGCGTTCGGCGCGAGACCGCACACGAGAGACGAGCCGGCGAACACGAGCAGGCCGATCAGGTAGGACCGGCGGTGCCCGACCAGGTCAGCGACGGACCCGATGCCGAGCAGCAGCGCGGCCAGCGCCAGCGCGTAGGCGTCGATGACCCACTGCAGCGAGCCGAACGACGTGTGCAGGCTCCCGGCCATCGACGGGAGGGCGACGTTCACGATGGTCACGTCGATCAGCAGCATGAACGTGCCGAGGCAGATCGCGGTGAGGGGCAGCCACTTTCGCATGCCCCGATCATTGCCGACGGGTCGGACGGGCCCTCCGGAACCCCGCTACACGCGGGTGCGGCGGCGGGCGACGAACGCGCCGCCGAGCAGGCTCAGCGCGACGCCTCCCAGCGTCGCGTCGAGGCCGGTGGCGGCCAGCGAGCCGCCCGGCGGCGTGACCGTGGGCCTCTTCGGAGGCTCCGTGGCCGGCGTGCTGCCCGAGACGGAGCTCGACGTGAGGCGCTTGCTGCTCACCGTGTGCGCGGCGATCGTGTCCGCGCAGAAGCGCTCGGTGGCCCACTGCTTCTTCGAGAACATCTTCGTCTGGTCCGCGTAGTACGGGGAGGCCGGGTTGCTCGAGAGCGAGTAGGTGAGGATCGTCGCGACGTCGGGGCAGCCGGTCGCGTCGTGCCAGGTGACCACCTGCACGTAGGACGAGCCGTGCGGCGGCTCCGCGTAGCCGGTGGTCGGGTTCCAGACGACGTTGATCGCGTTGAAGTCGCCGTACGTCCCGGGGCCGCCCGGGATCGGGATCTTCTCGCCGTCCTTCGTCGAGTACTGCGCCACCGAGAGCGGCGCGTCGAGCGCGATGTGGGCGTTGTCGAGGTCGACGATCGCGTCACCCAGCGCGGTCCGCACCAGCGGCAGCGCGACGTTCAGCGTGTTGGGCGTGTGCACCGGGTCCGACGAGCTGAACGGCGTGAGCCAGGGCTGGACCGTCTTGACCGCGGCGCTGACGATCACGTGCGCCCACCAGCGGCGCCACAGCAGCGCACCACGGGAGTCGGGGTCTTCCTTCAGGTCCCACTGCGCGAGGACGGTGCACGCGTTGCCGAGCGGCACGGCGCCGCTGGAGGTCGATGGCGCTACGCCGAGCATGCTGTCGCACACGCCGACCAGCGCGTCCCGGGTCAGCTCGGCCGCGTACTGGCGGTCGCTGAAGACCATGTCCTGCATCTTCTGCCGGGTGAAGCCGCCGTGATCGACGATGTCCTGCGTCATGATCAGACCGATGCGCGTGCGCAGCGCTCGCGCGGTGTCGGTGTCGCCGATGATCCGCGCGAAGCCGGTGAGCGGCTGCTTCGGGTTCGCCAGCCAGTAGCTGTCGTTGGAGTTGGTGACGTAGTCGTCGCGCAGCAGGTAGGGCATGTGCGACGGGCCGAAGTGGCCGGGCTGGGTCGCGTCGGGGTCGTTGCGCCACTCGCAGGCGGAGCGCGACCCGTCGAGGACCGGCAGTCCGAGCGCGAGGAACGTCGCGGCCCCCAGCGCGGTGTCGCAGCTGTGCGCGAGGTCGTCGGGCACGTTCGGGATGCTGCCGATGTCGGCGTAGAGCGCCTGCCCGTTGCGGTCGCTGACGATGGTGTTGACCCATGGGATGCCCTGGTACTTCTTCAGGATGTCGAGCACCTGCAGCGTGCTCTGCGCGCGGTCCACGTCGAAGAAGTGGTTCACGAGCAGTCCGAGCCCGTTGGCGTTGCCGTCGCGCATCGTGAAGGCGGTGGCATCGGTCCAGGGCAGCGGGATGCCTTCGAGCGTGGTGAAGACGGGACCGAACTTCGTGTACCAGAGCTTGCGCGTGACGGTCTTCGTAGGTGACGTGTGGACCGTGACGGTCTGCGACGTCATCGGCATGACCTTGCCGTCGTACAGGTAGCTGGTCGGCGAGCCGGGCACGAGCGTCAGCTGGTACGGCGTGAAGCGGAACGCGGTGGAGACGGTGTGGCTCCACGCGACGCTGTCGGTGTGCCCGATGAGCACCAGTGGCACGCCGTAGAGGCTGGCGCCTTCGACGTTGACGACGCCGGGGATCGTGAGCTGTGCCTGGTAGAAGCGCTCGGTCCCGAGCCACGGGAAGTGCGGGTTGCCGAGGAGCAGCCCGTGGGTCTTGTCCGCGGTGCCGGCCTTGCCGACCGCGACCGCGTTGCTGCCGATCGCGAGCGTCTTGAACGTGTCGGCCAGCTGGCCGGCGACCTGTGCCGGGTCGCCCGTCGGCAGGGTGCTGCCGGCCGGCTGCGTCGGCGACGGCGGGGTCGCGCTGCCGATGCCGTCGATCGCGACGCTCTGCGACGCGAGCAGCTGCAGCTGGTAGAAGCGGCGGTACGCCGTGTCGATCGTGATCGGGCGCACCCACGGCTTGCCTTGACACGTCGGGTCGGTGACGCCCTGGGACCCACCCACGTCGGCGAGGTAGCGGTTGTAGCCGGCGACGTAGCCCGCGGCGAGCATCTTGAGCTCCGGCTTCGGTCCCTGCGGCGGGGGGAGCGCGGCCAGCTTCGTGACCCGCTTGTCGTCGATGACGCCCTGCCAGAACACGTCGCTGTTCAGGTTGTTGGGCGTCGTGCTGTTGCCGCGCTGCGAGTAGGTGCCGTTGGGCCCGAAGAAGTAGCTGCGCTGCGCGTCGACGGTGACGTAGTCGTCGGCCATCACGCAGATGTTGTCCTGCGCGAACGCGTACCCGTAGCCGTAGCCGAGGCTCTTCCAGTCCTTCGCGAGGATGTGCGGCGTCCCGTTCTCGGTGCGGGTGATCGTCACGTCGTACTTCAGCGCGGCGGCCGGGGCGGACGTGCGTGAGGGCGCCGCGGCGTGGCCCGGGACGGCCAGCGGCAGCACAAGCGCAGCGGCGGCCGCGGCGGTCACGGCGAGGCGGCGGACGTGCACGGTCGCTCCGATCGGGTCGAGGGTCAGTGCGTGCGGACGGCGGGCAGGACCGGCGGGTCGGGTCGGCGGCCCTCATCTTCGCCGTCCGAGAGTGCCGGTGCTGTCGTGGCGCACGTACATCCGGACGTAGAACCGAGAAGATGCGGGGCGTGCTCCGTCGCCTCTTGCTCGGCTCTGCGTGCGTTGCGCTGCTCTTGGGTGGCAGTGGTCTGAGCGCTGGGACCCCGCGGGTTGCGGGCCGCCCGCCCGCCGCGCCGTGGACCGGGCTGCGGGTCGGTGTCGGCGTGGTCGACGCCACCTGGCACGTCGGCGCGGGCGCCGGGCAGTACGCGAGCACGCAGGACTTCTCGAACCCGGTGCAGTCGGAGTGGGACCCGGACCTGCAGCACCTGAAGCAGGCGTCGTCGTACGGCATCGCGTCACGGCTCTCGATCCGCGCGATCGTCCTGCAGAGCCCGGGTGGGCAGCCGGTGGCGCTCGTGAAGATCGACAACTACCTGGCTCAGGACACGCTCGTGCGCCGCATCGGCCAGCTGCTCGCCGCGGACCACAGCGCGGTCACGTACGACCATGTGCTGCTGTCCGCCACGCACGACCACAGCTCGCCGTACTACGCGTCGGCAGCTGCGGGTGTCTGGTTGTTCCAGGACGTCACCGACCTGCGCATGTTCGAGTACCAGGCCCGGCAAGCAGCGAAGGCGATCGAGACGGCCGAGCGCGGCCTGCGTCCCGCGCGCATGGGCGCGACGACAGTGCCGTTCCCCGACCTGCAGGGGAACATCGCGGGCTCCGGAGTGAACGAGGACGGCTCGCCGGTCGGCTACCCGCTGCAGGACAACGACCACGGGCTCGTCGTCCTGCGCTTCGACGACATGAGCGATCCCACGCACCCGCAGCCGCTCGCGACCTGGGTGAACTACGCCGAGCACGGGGAGTCGCTCGACGGGTACGACCTCGTGAGCGGCGACTGGATCGCCCCCTTCGAGCGCTACGTCGACCGCGGCACCGGCGTGCCCGTCGTGTTCAGCCAGGGCGGGGTCGGATCGGCCGAAGGTCCCTACGAGCACGCCTACGCCACCGGCAAGGCGCCCGTCGACCACGACCGGGGAGACCCCTTCCTCGAGATCTACGGGCACATGGGCTACGCGCAGGCCGAGCGCGGCGCCCACCTCATGGCCGAGCGTGTCATCGATGCGTGGAAGGCGATCGACGGTGCCCACGACGGCGTCGCCGTGGCGGTGCCGCTGTCGAGCAACCCTCCGGTCGCGATGCTCACGCACTGGATCGCCGGCCCGCTCTCGCACCCGTACCCCTCGGTCGGCAACTGCCGCAGCGGCCCCACCATCAGCGGCGACCCGGGTGTGCCCGGCGCAGGCCTGCCCGACTGCGACCGCTTCTCCGACCAGGCCGGAGTGACGCTGCCGACCTCTGCGCTGTACCGGTCGATGCTCGCCACGGGCCTGCCCATCCCGTCGACGACCGACCTGCCGTCGTTCGCCGCCGTCGAGGAGAACCTGCGCATCAAGCTGCAGGCCGTGCGCATCGGCGGCGTGCTGCTCGCGTCCTGTGCGTGCGAGCCCCAGGGCGATCTCATCCGCGCGCTTGAGACGCGCACCGACACGATCGCCGGCAACCGCTGGAACGGCTTCGACTACGCGAACGCCGACGACGTGCGCGAGGGCTGGCCCACGGTCACGCCCGCGGTGCAGCCCTGCCACCTCGACGGCACCAGCTACAGCTGTCCCGACCCGAGGGACGTCACCGGCGCGAAGCGGCTCAAGGTCTCACCCGGCGCGTTCGCGCACATGGAGGCCGAGATCAACAACCCGAGCGACGGCTGGGATGCGCCCGGCTACGTCGCGGAGGCCGGTTCGGAACCGACCGACCCCACGCAGATCAAGGGCAACTTCACCGCCCGCGAGCTGTCGCCGTCGTGCGGGTTCGCCCTGCCGGTCGGCCTCGGGCACACCGGCGACTACAACGGCTACACGGTTTCCTACCGCGAGTACATGAGCCGCGACGCCTATCGCAAGGCGCTCACGTCCTACGGTCCGCACACCGCTGACTACATGGTCAGCCGCCTCATCGCGATGGCGTCGAACCTCTCGTGCGGCACGCCGGTGCCCAGCGAGCCGACCGACGCGCTCGCAACGGCCGACGAGCAGCGCGAGCAAGCAGAGGCGACCGCCATCGGCAAGCTCTCGTCGTACTACTACGACGGGTGGACCGCACTGGTGCCCGACAACGCGGGCCCGGCCGCACCCCTCCGCCAGCCGAAGGACATCACGCGGTTCGACGCGGCCACGTTCCGCTGGGTCGGCGGTGACAACTGGTCCGACGACCCGACCGTCACCGTGCAGCGGCAGGTCAAGGGTCGCTGGCAGGCCTACGCCGACCAGAGCGGCGAGGTGCAGGTGGTGCTCGACCAGCCTCCGGGCGTCATCCCGTCGGCGGTCGACTACCACACGGGCCAGCAGAGGTGGACGTGGCAGGCGTCGTTCGAGGCCTACGACGCGTCACCGCGCGCTGACGTGACCGGTGGGCGGGTGCCCAACGGCAGCTACCGGTTCGTGGTCGACGGCCACATCCACCAGGGCGGCGCGGTCGTGCCGTACCACCTCACCTCGAACGCGTTCACCGTCTCCACCTGGCTCGGGCTGTCCGGCCGAGACATGAGGCTCCTGCCCGGTGGCGCGGTGAGCTTCGCGACCGCACCCGTCGTCTACCCGCGCACGTACACGTCGCCGATCCGCTTCGTGAAGGACGACCTCGGTGGTGAGGACGCGGGCAAGGGCGACACCAACACCAGCGTCATCTGCAAGACGTGCACGTTCCTGCCGTGGGCGACGACCGGCACCGTGGTGTCCGCCGTCGTCTCCGTGCGCAACCCCTCGGGGCACGTGGTGCGCACCGTCCACGCGACGCGCAAGGGCACGCGCTGGGTGGCCGCGACAGCGCTGCGCAGCGGCGAGACCGCGGTCGTGCTGCCCGGCGGCCTGCGCGACCACTACCGCGAGACGAACGCGCGCCCGGTCGGCCCCGTCGGCCCGAACGGCAGCGGACCGCCGGTCATCAGCCCCGGCGTGCAGCCGCCGCACGGCTCGCTGGCCGCGACCGGCGGCGACGCGGGCGCGCCCGGCGCGTTGCTGCTCACCACCCTCGGTCTCCTAGGTGCCGCGGCTACTGTGCGGACCATCCGGCGGAGGAGGGCCTTCTGATGGCCGCAGTGATCGTCATCGTGATCGTGGTGGTCCTCGGGCTGCTGCTGGTCCTGCTCTACAACGGCCTCGTCAAGCGCCGCAACCGCACGCAGGAGGCGTGGTCGCAGATCGACGTCGAGCTCAAGCGGCGCCACGACCTCATCCCGAACCTCGTCGAGACGGTGAAGGGCTACGCCGCCCACGAGTCGGGCACGTTCCAGGCCGTCACGCAGGCGCGCGCGAACGCCGTGTCCGCCACCGCGTCCGGTGACCCCGCCGCGGTGGGTGCGGCCGAGAACCAGCTGACCGGTGCGCTGCGCCAGCTGATGGTCGTCGCCGAGGCCTACCCGCAGCTGCGCGCCGTCGAGCAGTTCAACCAGCTCTCCGAGCAGCTCACCGCCACCGAGGACAAGATCGAGTTCGCCCGCCGGTACTACAACGGCAGCGCCCGCGACTACAACACCGCTCTGCAGACCTTCCCGCGCAACCTCATCGCGGGCATCGGCCACTTCACGCCGGTGGGGTTCTTCGAGGCCGATGCAACCGACCGCGAGGTGCCGCAGGTCAGCTTCGGCGCGACGCCGGGCGCTCCCGGCGGGCCGCCCGCGCCGGGTGCGGGCGCACCACCGGCTCCGGGCGCCGGGGGACCGCCGTCCGCGCAGTAGCGGCTACAGCTCCTGCACGTTCGCGATGCGTTGCAGCGCCGCGATGCGATCCGCGATGGGCGGGTGCGTGTCGAACAGGCGGTGGACGAACGAGGCGTGGTGCTGCAGCGGGTCGTCGATGCACATCGCCGCGGTCGCGTGGTTGAACTTGGCGAACGGCTGATCGTTGGCCTGCAGCTTCTGCAGCGCCCGGATGAGTCCCGCCGGGTTGCGCGTGAGCTCGACACCACTCACGTCGGCCAGCGACTCGCGGCGGCGTGAGAGCGCGAGCTTGATCAGCGGACCGACGATGAACGCGACGATGCCGAACAGGATCCCGGCGGCGAAGACGACGATCATGATCTGGGCGGCGTTGCGTCCGCGCTCGCGCGTGTAGAAGCCGATGCGCCAGATCAAGCTGGCCACCAACCCCGCCATCCCGATGAGCGTGCTGACGACGAGGATGAGCCGCACGTCGTAGTTCTTGATGTGGCTCATCTCGTGGCCGATGACGCCTTCGAGCTCTTCGCGGTCCATCGTCTGCAGCAGGCCGGTCGTGGCGGTGATCGCGGCCTTCTGCGGGCTCACCCCGGTGGCGAACGCGTTCGGCGAGGGATCGTCGATGACGTAGACATCGGGCTTGGGCAGGCCGTCGCCGATGGCGAGCGTCTCGACGATGTTGTGCAGCTGCAGGTACTGGGTCGGGTCGGCCGGCTTCGCGCCGGACACCGCCAGCACGAGCTTGTGCCCGGACTGCAGCGTGTACATCGTGGCGAGGACGGCGATGACGACCGCGATCACGACACCCGCGACGAGCCCCGCCGAGGTGTGCGCCGGACCGGTCGCGACCGAGTTGCCGAACTCGTCCGTCGTGGTGCTGCGGCTGAACGAGCCGATGAGCGCGCCGAGGGCCGCGCCGACCCCGGCCCACACGACGATGAACACGCCGATGTAGAAGACGGCGCGACGCTTGTTGGAGGCGATCTGCTCATACATCGGCGCTGACGCTACGCGCGGACGGGCAGCCTGAGCGGCGCCGCACCGGATGAGCTCCCTGAGAAGGGCCTAGGGACAGACCACGTTGCGCTCGTAGGCGATCGTGCCGCCCCCGCTGACGACGTACACGCGGTCGGCGACGGCCGCCAGCGCGCCCGGGGCATCGCCACCCGCCGGGAACGACGGGACGCGGGTCACCGGCCCGAGGACGGTGCCGTGGGCCGTGCTCCGGGCGCAGCGCAGCACCCCGTCGCGGTTCAGCAGCCACAGCTCGCCCTTGCCCGAGTGGACCGTGCCCGGCGCGGCCAGGTGGTCGAGCGGTTCGGAGCTCGCGGGGGCGAGCGACGTCGGGTCCAGGCGCGTGACGCGGTCTGGACCGTTGCCGGAGCTCCAGCTGATCCAGAGCCCGCCGGCGCTGAGCGCGATGTTCGTGACGGCCGTGGCCCGCGGCAGGACGTGCGTCGCCGTTGCCGTCAGGCCCGGGACTGCCCAGCCGACGACGCGGGCTGGGCCGGGGCCGTCGATCGCGCCGTAGAGGTGGCTGCCGTCCGGGCTCGGGACCAGCGCGACGATGTCGCCCGGGTCCATCGCGTGCACCCGTTCGGCGTGCGTCCGGGTGTCGACCTCGACGACCTCGCCGAACAAGCCCACCCAGACGGCCCGGTCGGTGACCGCGATGCTCTGCGGCACATCGGGCAGGGCGAAGCTCTCGACGACGTGACCGGAGTGCAGGTCGCGGGCCTCGAGCGTTCCCGTGCCCTCTCCGTCGAGGGGCGCAACCGTCCGTTCGGCGAACCAGCCGATCGATCCGATCCCGGCGGCCGCGACGGGGATGACGCCATCGGTCGTGAAGGTCAGCGGCGACTCGCCGGGCGGCCCGTCGAGCGTGGTCACCAGACCGTTCAGCGGTTCCCCGGTGGTGTGTGACAGCACGACCGCGACCCCGTCGACGTTGGCGACGTGCGGGTGCGCGATGGCGTCGTACTCGTCCTCCGGCAGCAGCGCGATGGACGGCGCGGGCGAGCGGGTGGGCGCCGGCGGCGCCGCCGTCGTCGGGCGGTGGTGCGAACCGCCGCGGGTGAGCACGACGACGCCCGCGACGACCAGCACCGCGACGACGACGATGCGGAGCAGGGTGTTCGGTGCGCGCCGCTCCTCGGTCCCGAGGACCTCGGTGTCGCCGACCGTCACCGACTGATCATGCGCGCAACCCTCAGGTGAGGGCAGGCTCGCCGGCGCGGACGCGGTAGATGCCCTCGGCGCGATCGAGGAACCCGAAGTCGACGAGGTAGCGCCGGACGGTCACGTGGTCGGCCGCGCCGCCTTCGCACCACGCCTTCAGCGTCTCGTTGACCGACTGCTCGTCGTAGGTCGCACCGGCCCGGAACGAGGTCGTCACGATGTGCTCGAGCGCGAGGACCTTCTTCTGCTGCTGCGAGGGCAGGCGCAGGAGCTTGCCGTCCCGCACGAACGGGCGGAGCGACGTCTCGACATCGTCGTCGTCGGTGCGGGCGCGCTCGATCGCGGACCGGGCCTTGGCCTGCTCCTTGATGGCGGCGTAGTCGACCTGCAACCCGCGATGACCGGCGACGACGAGCACGCCGGCGTCGGTCAGCCGACGCACCGCGAGCGCGGCCGCCTTCGGCGAGATGTCGGCGCGGATGGAGACCTCGGCCGTCGTGGTGGCCCCGAGGGCGACCGCGGCGAAGGCCAGCGCACGTTCCGGCTCGGCGAGCAACCCGGTGAGGTCCATCCGCCCACGGTAGGTCGATCGCACCCCTGGGCCCATCGCTTTCGTCGGGGCGGTCCGGTCAGGGACGGTGACCGGCCCCCATCGTCAGCGGAAGTCGCGGGAGCTGCTGGGGGTCGCGAGCGGGAACGGCTCGATCTTCTCGGCGATGACGTTGACGACGTTCTCCACGTTCTCGACCCGGCCGCGGATGAGCAGCCCGGGGGCGGTGCGGGCGATGCGGCGGTGCCGCTCCCACACCACGCGGGAGCAGATGACGTTCACGAACCCGGTCTCGTCCTCGAGGTTGATGAACGTGGTGCCGCCCGCGGTGGCCGGCCGCTGCCGGTGCACCACCGCGCCGCCGACGAGCACGCGCCGTCCGGTCTCGACCTGCTTCAACCCGGCCGCCGTCACGACGCCGAGCGCGTCGAGGCGCGGACGGGCGAAGCGCACCGGGTCGAAGTGCGGTGACATCGACATCGCCCAGAGGTCGGCGCCCGCTTCTTCGAGCGTCGTCATCTGCGGCAGCGGGGGAGCGTCGGCGCCGACGACCACACCGTCGATCGAGCTCGGTCCGGACGCGGCCGCTGCCCCCGCGGCCCACAACGCCGAGCGCCGGTCGAGCCCGAACCCGCTGAACGCGCCGGCGGTCGCGAGCGCCTCGAGCTGGAACGCGGTGAGTGTGGTGTGGTGCGCGACGGCGGCGATCGAGTCGTAGGGCTGCCCGTCGGCCAGCACCTGCGCGAGGTCGTCGCCGATGCCGCGGACCGAGTGCAGCCCGAGCCGCACCGCACCGCCGGGTTCGATGTGCGCCATCTGCCGGGAGAGGTTGATGTCCGGCCCGTGCACGGTGACGCCGTGGCGCCGCGCATCGGCGACGAGGGACTGCGGTGAGTAGAAGCCCATCGGCTGTGAGTTGAGCAGCGCGGCGAGGAACGCCGCGGGGTAGTAGAGCTTCAGCCAGGCGCTCGCGTACACGAGGTAGGCGAAGCTCACCGCGTGCGACTCGGGGAAGCCGAAGTTCGCGAACGCGAGCAGCTTGTCGTAGATCTGTTCGGAGATGTCCGGTCCGATGCCCTTCTCCGCCATCCCTTCGATGAGCCGCGTGTGCAACCGCTCCATGCGCTCGGCCGATCGCTTCGACCCCATCGCGACGCGCAGCTGATCGGCCTCGCCCGGGGTGAAGCCGGCGACGTCGATCGCGATCTGCATGAGCTGCTCCTGGAACAGCGGCACGCCGAGCGTCTTCGACAGCGCGGGCTTCAGCAGCGGATGCAGGTAGGTCGCCTCCTCCTGGCCGTTCTTGCGGCGGATGAACGGGTGCACCGAGCCGCCCTGGATGGGGCCGGGCCGGATGATCGCGACCTCGATGACGATGTCGGAGAAGGTGCGCGGGCGCAGCCGCGGCAGGGTGGCCATCTGCGCGCGCGACTCCACCTGGAAGACGCCGACGGTGTCGGCCGCGCAGAGCATGTCGTAGACCGCGACGTCGTCCTGCCCGATGCCGGCCAGCGTGTACTTGCGACCGGTCGTCTCCGCGATGAGGTCGAACGCGACGTGGATGGCCGAGAGCATCCCGAGCCCGAGCAGGTCGAACTTCACCAGACCCGTCGCCGCGCAGTCGTCCTTGTCCCACTGGAGCACGCTGCGGTTGGGCATCGTCGCCCACTCCACCGGGCACACCTCGATGACCGGCCGATCGCAGATGACCATGCCGCCGGAGTGGATGCCGAGGTGGCGCGGGAAGCCCATGAGCTCGCCCGCGAGCTCGACGAGCGTGTCCGGGGTCTCGGTGTCGGCCTTCGCGGGCAGCGGGCCCCAGTGCTCGATCTGCTTGCTCCACGCGTCGAGCTGACCGGGCGCGTAGCCGAGCGCCCGCCCGACGTCGCGCAGCGCCGACTTGGGCCGGTAGCTGATGACGTTGCAGACCTGCGCGGTGTGGTCGCGCCCGTACTTCTCATAGACGTACTGGATGACCTCCTCGCGGCGGTCGCTCTCGATGTCGAGGTCGATGTCCGGCGGCCCGTCGCGGTATGGAGAGAGGAACCGCTCGAAGAGCAGCCCGAGCTTCACCGAATCGACCGCGGTGATGCCGAGCGCGTAGCAGGCCGCGCTGTTCGCGGCCGACCCGCGGCCCTGGCAGAGGATGTTCGCCCGCTCGCAGAACTGCACGATGTCGTGGACGATCAGGAAGTAGCCCGGGAAGTCGAGCTGCTCGATGACGTCGAGCTCCTTCTCGATCTGCAGGTAGGCCGCCTCGTTGGCGGGCCGACGGTCGCCGTAGCGCTTCTGCGCCCCCTCCCACGTGAGCACGCGCAGCCAGGTCGCCTCGGTGTGACCGGGCGGGACGTCCCACTTCGGCAGTCGCGGCGTGACGAGCGTGAGGTCGAACGCGCAGGCGAGCCCGAGCTCCGCCGCCCGCTGCACCGCGCCCGGCCAGCGCGCGAACCGCTGCGCCTGCTCCGCGCCCGAGCGCAGGTGCGCCACCGGAGCGGCCGGCAGCCAGCCGTCGATCTCGTCGAGGCTGCGCCGCGCGCGCACCGCCGCGAGCGCGGTCGCCAGCCGCCAGCGCTGGGGAGTGGCGTAGTGCACGTTGTTCGTCGCGACCGTCGGCAGCCCGTGCACCGTCGCGAGCGCGGCGAGCAGGTCGTTGCGCTCGCTGTCACCGGGCTGCCCGTGGTCCCACAGCTCCACCGCGACGTTGTCGGCGCCGAAGACGTCGACGAGCGTGCCGAGCTGATCGCCCGGCAGCGATGCCGGCACCAGTCCCTTGCGGCAACCGGTGAGCACCACCCAGTGCCCGGCGTGCGCACCGGCGAGGTCGGCGAGGTCGTACACGGGCCGGCCCTTCTCACCGCGGCGCTGCCCGAGGCTGATCGTGCGGGCGAGCCGCGCGTAGCCCTCGGGATCGCGCGCGAGCACGACGAGGTGCGAACCGCCGGGATCCGCCGGGCCCTGCCGCGGGTGCGGCAGCGCGAGGTCGAGCTCGGCGCCGAAGATCGTGGGGATGCCGACGGCCTTCGCCGCCTCGGCGAACCGCACGACGCCGTAGAACCCGTCGTGGTCGGTGAGCGCGATCGCCTCGAGCCCCAGCCGCGCGGCTTCTTCCGCGAGCTCCTCCGGATGGGACGCGCCGTCGAGGAAGCTGAAGTTGCTGTGGCAGTGCAGCTCTGCGTACGGCACCGTCCCCGGGACGCGGGCCACGATCGCTTCGTAGGGCTGCCGCTTGCGCGACCACGCCGGGCTGTCGCCGCCGTCGCCACCCTCGGGCTGGTTGGTCGATCGGCCGTCGCTCGCGCGACCGGACAGCTTCTCCTCGAGCTCGCGCCAGCTCATCGCCGGGTTGTTGAAGCTCATGCCGTTCTTCTCATGCTGCTCTTCTCATGCGTACGCGCCTTCCACACACCAGCCGTGCGCGGTCGTCATCAGCAGCCGCGCGGTGCCGTCGGCGGTGACCACCTGGAAGCGCGCGAGCGAGCCCTCGGCCGGATCCGCGGCCGGCCGGTCCCACCAGCGCTCCTGCACCGGCCACGGCCCGGCCCACGACGTGATGCGCAGCTGCGCGCCGCCGCGGATCGACAGCGCCTGCGGCGGGGCCGACACCGCGCCGTGCCCGTCGAGCGTCACCGGCCGGCCCAGCGCATCGAGCACGGCCGCGGGCAGCCCCTCCGGGTAGAGGACCGTGGGGGTGGGTGCGGGCAGCCGTCCGGGCCACGGCGGGTCGCCGGTCCACGTGGGCGGCTTCGGCTCGCCCCACGGCACCAGCCGTGTGTAGGCCGCCGGGTCGCGCCCCCCGGCGGGCACCGGCACGAGCACCGCGTCGAACCCGAGCAGCCCCTGCAACCGCGTCAGCGCGAGCGCCGCGCGCTCGTCGGCGTCGGTCGCCTCCCCGAACAGCCGGAGCTGCCGGCCGTGATCGCGGTGCACCTCGTCCGGCGTGATGCGCAGCAACGAGATGCCCCCGCGCGGCCGCTCCTGCGGCGGTCCGGTGAGCCAGCCCGCGAGCTGCCAGCGCATGCGCTGCGCCATCGCGCTCGCGCTCAGAGCGCTCTGCCCTTCGAGGCCCGCTCGCACGCTCCCGGCGCCGTCCGTACGCCACAGCCGCGCGCGCTGCTCGCCGTGCTCGGTCTCGGCTTCGACGAGCACCCGCGTGCAGCCGAGCCCGCGCTCGGACAGCGCGGCCTGCAACGTGTCGGCGAGCATCTTCGCGACGAACGCGAGCGGTTCGGTCGTCGTCTCCGGCGGGTCGAGGGCCTGCTCCACCGTGAGGTCGGGCGGGGCGATGCGCGCGGTGAGCGGCACGTCGTCGAGCCCGCGCGCGAGCCGATGGGCAAGCGTTCCTTCGGCGCCGAAGCGTGACGCGACGTTCTTGCCCGGCAGCGCGGCGACGTCGCCCAACGTGCGCAGCCCCAGCCGCACGAACAGGTCAGCGAGGTCCGGCCGCTCCAGCACCGACACCGGGAACGGCGCGAGGAACGCCGCGCTGCCGCCGGGTGGCACGACCGCGCCGTCGGGGTCGGCGGTGCGCGCCGCGAGCAGCGACGCGAACCGCCCGTCGGCCACCCCCGCGAGCGCCGTCCCCGTCGGCACCGTGGTCTCGGCGACGACGTCGCGCACGGTGTCGGCCGCGATGCGCGCGAGCATCGCGTCCCCACCGAAGTAGCGCGACGGTCCCTTCGTCGAGAACACGCACAGCCCCGGTCGCAGCACCTCGACCGCGGGGCTCACCGCATCGAGCGCGGACAGCACGGGCTCGAACGCGCGCGCCTCCTGCATCTCGTCGCGGGTGAGCAGCCGCAGCTCCGGGCAGCGGCGCTGGGCCTCGCGCCGGCGCAGCCCGCGCCGCACGCCGTCCGCCCGCGCGGCGGCCGAGCAGGCGAGCACGTCCTCGCCGACCAGCACGGCCGCCGGTTCGTCCGCGTCGACCTCGAGCGCGACGAGCGGCCAGTCAGGGCACCAGAGCGTCAGGACCCGAGCGGCAGCCACGTCGTGATCCGTCGCTCCCGGGCAGCGGCCCCGCGGCCGCTCGCACTGATCGCGCAGCGCCGCGCGACGAGGCGTCCGCGTCCGTCACTCAGGCCGTCCCACTCGCTCGCCTCGATGCGCAGCTTGAGGTCGGCCTGCTCGGGCCAGCTGCCGATGGAGACCAGCACACCGCGGCGCTCGCGCACACGGGCCGCGAGCCGGCGCACCTCGCCGTTGCGCGGGTGCTTGGGCGGGACGACGAGCACCAGCTCGATGCCGTCGAGCAGCGTCGCCGTCGCGGCGGCCCACTGGTCGCCCGGGGAGGGGACGACGACGAAGCGGCTGAGGTCGCAGCCGATCTCGGCCGCCGCAGCGGCTCCGAGCGTGGGCAGCCCGGCGACCGCGCACCAGGCGCCCTGGCCGCTGGCCCGCGCGACGATCGCCAGCGCGAGCGCGGGGGAGTCGACCGCGACGACGCTGCCGCGGGCCAGCCCGCCGTAGGGGAACAGCCCGTCCAGCGGGGAGAGGACCGGCAGGACGTCGGTTCGCGCCGGGGCGCCCGGCAGGGGCAGGCTGGAGGCCGGGCGCAGCAGGGGGGCGACCGACATGGCTCGACGGTAGTCGAACACATGTTCGAACAGCAAGCCCCGGCCGAGATGACAGCCGAGATCGGCGTTGTGGCAGATCTGGGGCCCGTCCGGCTGCCACAAGTCCGGTCTCGACCGGCCGTCAGCCGGCTTCGGCGGCCGCCTTCACGCCGGCGAGCGTGGCCTTCATGCCTTCGACGTTGGTCTTGTTGCGTCGCTTGCCGGCGATCAGGCCGAACAGCTTCGTCCCGAGCCCCGGGGTGAGCGTGTAGGACTCGGTCACGTCGGTGCCGTCGCCGGCCGCCACGAACCGGTAGCTCCAGGTGTTCACCACCTGCTTGCCCACCCCGACGGTGAACGTGAAGACCTCACCCGGCACGCACTCGGTGATGGTGCAGACGGTCCAGTAGACGGGGCCGCGGCCGTTGCGCTTCACGTGCCCGCGGAACTTCGCGCCCACGGCGGGCCCGGTGGCGCCGTCGAGCCACTCCTGCTCGAAGACCTCGGTGCTCCACTTGGCGATGTTGGGCACGTCGGCGACGATCTCCCAGACCTTCAGCGGAGGGGCGTTCACGTGGACGGTCACGGAGTCATGCACGCGCCGACGCTAGCGGGCTGCCAGAGTCGTGGCGTGACTCGGGTCCACCACACCGCCATCTGCACGACCGACCTCGAGACGAGCCTCGCGTTCTGGCGCGACGGCCTGGGCTTCGAGCAGCTGATGGACCTGCCGTTCCGCGGCGACTGGCCGACGCTGTTCGACGCCACCGGTGACGAGCTGCGCGCAGTGTTCCTGGGCGATCCGGCCGACCGCAACAGCGGCATCGTAGAGCTGGTCATGTTCCCCAGCGGCATGCAACCGCCGCACGACACCTCCGCGCCCGCTCAGGGCTTCCTGCTCGTCTCGCTGTACCTCGACGTCGAGGCGGCGCTCGCGAAGCTCAGCGATCTCGGTCTGGCGCAGGACGTCCGCCGCATCACGGTGCACGGCGTGACGATGGTGACCGTGCGCGACCCGAACGGCGTGCTCGTCGAGCTCATCGACGCCGCGGCGGCGAAGCAACCCGACTAGGTGCCTTTGCGGGCGCGCGACGCCCGGATGGCCGCCACGCCCTGCTCGACCCCCTGCTTCACCAGCCGGTCGTTGTCCTTGCTGATGAAGCGGTGCGTGTAGCCCTGCAGGAAGAACCGCACGATCGGGTTGAAAGCGAAGAACGTCTCCCCGAAGTGCACGCGCGTGCGCGTGTCCGACAGCGGCTCGAGCCGATGCCAGCCGGTCGCCTTCGACCACACGGGCTTGCCGATCGCCTCGTACTTGGAGAACTCGTGCGGCCGCGACTCGACGACGCACTCCCACGAACGCCCGACTCCTCCGGACAGCAGCAGCTTCGGCACCCGGTACGTGCAGTGCCGCACGAGGCCCTGGCCGTTCTCATCACCCTCGAACCAGATCTCGATGCGCACCTCCCCGTGCTCGATGACGCGCTTCTCGCCGGGCACTCCGCGGGCCGGCGGGTGCAGCGCCCGCCACACCTCTTCGGGCGTCGCGTCGATGTCGAAGTGGTAGCTGTGCTCGATCTGCCTGAGGGAGAACACGAGCCGACCATCCCACAGCCGCCATGCGAGGAGGGCGCGGCGGCAGGTGCGGGCCCACGTCGCGGCGAAGGTGTCGGGGTGCGCAGGACGATCATCGGTGCCGCGCTGGCCCTGGCGACGGCGGCGGCGCTCGCCGGGATGCCGACGGCATCCGCAGCGGCGCCGAGCGCGCTGCGCACGGCCTGGGCATCTCCGGCGAACCAGCTGCTCGGCGCACCGGGAGCGGCGACCCGTTGCACGTTCAGCATCCGCACGCACGCGTCCGCGACGGGTGTGGCGCTGCGGCTGCGGAACGACGCCGCGGACGACGTGGTGCTCACGGGCCTCACCGTCGCCACGTCCGCGAACCCGGCGCGCGCGGTGCCGTTGACCGTCGGGCGCCGGTTGGTCTTCACCCTTCCGGCGGGCGCTGCGGTGACGACGGACGTCGCACCCCTCGCGATGGCGACCACCGACGCGCTCGTCGCGACCTTCACGGACCTGAGCGGGGACGTCGCCCCGACGGCGCACAGCGTCGGCCTCGAGGCCGGTTCGTGCCGGGACCTCGACGGCGGTCACGCCGTGACCGAGGACGCGCCCTGGTTCGCCGACGCGGTCCTCGTCCAGGGCAGCGTGGCGCAGTGCGATGTCGCCGTCCTCGGAGACAGCATCAGCGACGGCCTCACCCTGCCCGTGGCGCAGGACGCGCGATGGCTCGACCGGCTCGCGGCGGGCAGCGACGGCCGGGTGCTCGTCGCGAACGCGTCGGTGTCGGGCAATCGGCTGCTCGACGACACCCACGGGCCCGGCGGCGTCGCCCGCGTCGGGTCTGATGCGCTCGACCTCACGGGCGTCGATCGCCTCGTCGTGGAGGAGGGCACCAACGACCTGGCGGCCGGCCGCAGCGCCGCGCGGGTGCTCGCCGCCTATCGCGACATCGCCCGCATCGCCCACGCACGGGGCGTCCCCGTCCTCATCGCGACCGTCGCGCCCCGCGCCGGCTCAGCGGGGTGGACGTCGAAGAAGGAGGCGCAGCGCCGCCGCCTCAACTTGGCGGTGCGCACCGCCTCCGGGTTCGACGGCGTGATCGACCTCGATGCCGCGGTGCGCGGCGGGCACGGCGCGCTGCGCGCCGGCTACGGCGACGACGACCACCTGCACCTCACGGTGGAGGGGCAGGACGCGGTGTACCGCAGCGCGGGCGTCCAGCGGCTCAGCAGCTGCGCCTAGGAGCGCGCGGGCCGGTGTCCCATGGGATCGATGGGGGAGTGCAGCGACAGGCCGCCGTCGGCGGCGAGCACCTCGCCCGTCACCCAGCCGAGCCCGTGCACCGCGAGCACCGCCTCCGCGATGTCGCCCGGTTCGCCGATGCGCTGCAGCGGCGTGCGCGACGCCGGGCCGTCGGTCCACGCGGTGTGCGCCGGCGGGCCGAGCATCGGAGTGCGCGTGACGCCGGGCGCGACCGCGTTGACGCGGATGCCGTGCGGCGCCCACTCCTGCGCGGCGACGCGCACCAACATGTCAGCGGCCGCCTTGCTCGCGCAGTAGAAGCCCATCGTGCGGTCGGCGAGGCGCGCACTGACGCTCGTGATGGCGACGATCGACCCGGGGAGGCCCGCGCCGGTCATCGCGCGCGCGGCCGCGCGCATGGTGAGCCAGAGGCCCTTCGCGTTCACGTCCATCACGCGGTCCCACGCGTCCGGCTCGAGGTCGAGGAGCATCCCGCCGCAGCCGACGCCCGCCGACAGCGTCCAGTGCGTCGGCACGCCGTGCGCCGCGACCGTGTGCGCGCAGGCCTGCTCCACCGACGCGGCGTCGGTGACGTCGCACGCGACGTCGGCTCCGTCGGCGACGTCCCAGGCCACGACGGTGCGCCCGGCGGTGCGCAGCTGCCGCACGACCTCAGCCCCGATGCCTGACGCCCCGCCCGTCACGACGCATGCTCCGCTCACGGAGACGACCGTAGGAGAAGCGTCAGGAACGTGGTGGGCGGCGGGCGTCGGTGCGCGCGAGCGCGATCAGGTCGAAGAGCCCGATCGAGACGACGAGCATCGCGGCCACGGTGACCGCGAGGAAGCGCTCGACCCCCATGATCGAATTCTGCCTCCCACCACCCGCGCCGGCGCAAGCGATGTCGGCGTTCTCACACCTGCCGTGAGACGGCTGGGGCGTCCGTGATGTCGGTGACGGTCGGCAGGTCCTCCGGCACGGGGTGCACGGTGGTGAGTGACCCGATGCCGAGCAGCGCGAGCACTCGGTGCACGCGCGGCTGCGCGTTGCACACGACCAGCTGCCCCCCGCGCTCGGCCAGCAATCGGCGCGCGAGCACGACGACCTTCACGCCGGAGGAGTCGATGAACGTGACGTCGCCGAGGTCGAGCACCAGGCTCTGCGCCTCCGGCGTGTCGTCCAGCACCTGCCGGATCGCCCCGGTGACGCCCGGCGCGAGGGCGATGTCGAGCTCCCCTCGCGGGGTGACGACGATCTGCGCCCGTGAGGGGCTGACCCAGGTGCGCACGGGCGGGGCCTCCGGTTCGGGTGACGGCGGCGGGCTCGCGAGCGGTGCCGGCCGGGCGGGTTCTGCCGTCCGGTGCACTGCTCGCTGGGTCATTCGACGCAGCGCGACTGGTGCCTTTAGCCGGACGGCGGGCTTGTCCGACCGTTGTGGTCCGCCGCGACGGACGGGTTGGGGTGGCTGACGGGGCTCGAACCCGCGACCTTCCGGACCACAACCGGATGCTCTACCAGCTGAGCTACAGCCACCATGCGCACCGGCGGACCGGCAGCCCGACGAGTCTAGCCAGGCTGCGGCGGGCTCACCTCAGGGATCGATGAGGGCCTGCGCGGCCTGCTGCGCGGCCGCCGAGTCCGGACCCGGAGGCGGCACCAGCACGGTCGCGCGGTAGTACCTGAGCTCGCGGATCGAGTCGAGGATGTCGGCCAGCGCGCGGTGGCCGCCCTCCTTCTTCGGCTGGCTGAAGTAGACCCGTGGGTACCAGCGCCGGACCAGCTCCTTGAGGCTGCTCACGTCGACCATCCGGTAGTGCAGGAAGTCATCCAGCGCGGGCATGTCGCGGGCGAGGAAGCCGCGGTCGGTGGCGATCGAGTTGCCGCACAGCGGCGCCTTGCGGGCCTCGGCCACGTGCTTCTGGACGTAGGCGAGGACCTGCGCCTCGGCCTCGGGGACCGTGAGCGTCGCCGCCCGGACCGCATCGGTGAGGCCGCTCGCCGCATGCATCTCCTGCACCACCGGCACCATCGCGTCGAGCACGTCGTCCGGCGCGCTCATCACGAGGTCGATGCCGTCGTCGAGCGCGTTGAGGTCGGAGTCGGTCACCACGCACGCGATCTCGATGAGCCGGTCGTTCACGAGGTCCAGGCCGGTCATCTCGCAGTCGACCCAGACCAGCCGCTCGTCCGGGCGCTGCGGTGCGTCCTCTCCAGCCACGTCCCGCAGCCTAGGTGGCGGTGATCGCGCGCCCGCCGGCGCTGCGCGGGGACTGCGCGGGGACTGCGCGGTGAGAGAGCGTCGGAACAACCCGGAAACAGGACAGTCACGCCGAGGTAACCCGCCGCTCCTAGCGTCGGTCGGGTGACGGCGGCGGCACCCTTCCTGGCCCGGGCCGCGGACGAGGGCCTCGTCATCGAAGGCTCGGTCCACAGCGGCGACCTCGAGGTCGACCTGACGGAGTACGAGGTGCGGCTCTCGGGCACCCCGTTGGAGATGAGTCCCCGCCAGGTCGAGCTGCTTGCCCTGTTCCTCGCCGCGCCCGGCCGGGTGTGGAGCCGCCAGCAGCTGCACTGGATCTGCTGGGAGGACACCTCGCCGTCGCGCCGGGTGGACGTGCAGCTGTGCCGCATCCGGGCGAAGGTGGGCATGGAGCTGTTCCGCAACGTGCGCGACCGCGGCTGGGCGCTCCGGGTCCCGCTGCCGGCCGCGCGGGCCAGCTAGCTCCTCGACGAGCCCTCAGACCAGCTCGGCCTCCGCGTCGACGCCCGCGAGGACGGCGTCGAGTAGGCCGGGGAAGCGGCTGTCGAGGTCCTCGCGGCGCAGCCAGATGATCTTGCGGGTGCCCTCGTAGCGGGCGGCGGTGACGCCGGCCTCGCGCAGGACCCGCATGTGGTGGCTACGGGTGGACTTCGCCATGGACATGAGGCCGGCCAGGCTGCCGAGGTCGTCGCAGGACTGCTCGGGCATGTGCGCCAGTGCGGCGACGATCGCCAGCCGCGACGGGTCGGCGAAGGCGTGCATGACGCCGGCGAGGTCGATCTCGCTCACGTCCGGCATGGGCATCGCCCGCATGTCACACCTCCCTGCTCGTGTGGAGTCCCGAGGTCGTTCACCGACAGTTTCCCCAACAAGCGGGGCCGCGCGGGAATGCCCGCGCCGAAAATCGGTTGGAAGGTTCGACAACGATCGAACTATCCGGCGACGAGCGGCCTCCGCCACCACCAGGCGAGGACCGCCGGCCGGCATCCGAGCTCCCCACCCGGAAGGTGGTTCTCATGACCACGCAGACGGTCCCGCCGCAGACGAGCCCGCGGAGCCTGCCCGCGCGCGTCGCGGTCAACCGCATCGCGCCCTCGCCGTCCTCCGCCGGCGCCGAACCGACCTACGACGAGCGCCGCTGGAAGTCGCTGCCCGTCATCCTCACGGCGACCTTCATGGCGCTGTTCGACCTCTTCGTCGTCAACGTCGCCGCGCCGAGCATCCAGGGCGACCTGCACGCGTCGTCCTCCACGCTCGAGCTCGTCATCGCGGGCTACTCCTTCACCTACGCCGCCGGTCTCGTCACCGGCGGGCGCCTCGGTGACCTGCTCGGTCGCCGTCGCCTCTTCGTGCTCGGCATGACGGTGTTCACGCTCGCCTCGCTGCTCGCGGGCGTCGCGCCCAACAGTGCCACGCTCGTTGCCGGCCGGCTGCTGCAGGGCGTCGGCGCCGCGGCGATGGTCCCGCAGGTGCTCTCGCTCATCACCGTCGGCTTCCCCCCGGCGGAGCGGCCGCGCGTGTTCGCGCTGTTCGGCGCCACGGTCGGCATCGCGTCGGTGCTCGGCCAGGTCCTCGGCGGCGTGCTGCTCGACCTCGACATCGCGGGCCTCGGCTGGCGGCCGATCTTCCTCGTCAACGTGCCCATCGGCATCGCGGCCGTCGCCGGCTCCTACCGGTTCGTGCGCGAGTCGAAGGCCGACGCCGCCGACCGGCTCGACCCGCGCGGCCTCGTGCTGCTCACCGGCGGGCTCGGCGCGGTGCTCGCACCGCTCGTCCTCGGCCGCACCGAGGGCTGGCCGCTCTGGACGTGGATCTCGTTCGGGGCCGGTGCGGTGCTCGTCGCCGCGTTCGCCCGCTGGCAGCTGGTGCTGCAGGCGAGGGGCGGTCACCCGCTGGTCCCGCCGCGCGTGTTCCGCCACCGTGGCCTGCCCGCCGGCCTGCTCGTGAACCTCGGGTTCTTCGTCTTCCTCGGCAGCTTCCTGCTGACGCTCACGGTCTACCTGCAGGAAGGCCTCGGCGACAGCCCCCTGCGGGCCGGCCTCACGCTCGCTCCGCTCGGTGTCGCGTTCGCCGTGTCGTCGCTGCTCGGCCGGGGCCTCGTCGCCCGGTTCGGCCCGAACGTCCTCACCGCCGGCGCGCTCACGTCCCTGTCCGGGCTGGTCGGTTCCACGCTCGTGGTGCACGCCGAGGGCCAGGCGGCGACGTCGCTCGAGCTCTCGCCCGTGCTGATGCTCATCGGCGTCGGCAACGGCCTGGTCATCCCGTCGCTCATCGGCGCGGTGCTGCAGAGCGTCCCGCCGGCCGAGGCGGGCGCCGCGTCCGGAGTGCTCACCACGACGCAGCAGTTCTCCGCGGCGCTCGGCATCGCCGGCATCGGGACGCTGTTCTTCACCCGCGTCGCGTCGCACGGCATCGTCGACGCCGCGCAGGTCTCCTTCGTCGCGCAGATCGGTGTCGTGGTGCTCGCGGCCGGGGCGACCCTGCTGCTGCCGCGCCGGGCCGCGGCGGCTCCGGCGCCGGTCGCGATCGACATCGCCGAAGCGGCCTAGCTGCTCCCCACCGCGATGCGTCCGCCCCGGCCATGAGGCCGGGGCGGACGCCGTAGGGTCGTCATCGATGCCCAGAACCGCCACTCGGCCAGCCGCGATCCGCGTCCCCGACGCGAACCTTGAGATCTCCCGCTTCACGCTCGGCAACGGCCTGCGGGTCGTGCTGTCGCCCGACCGGAGCGCGCCCGTCGTGGGCGTCTGCGTCGTGTACGACGTGGGCTTCCGCAGCGAGCCCGAAGGTCGCACCGGCTTCGCGCACCTCTTCGAGCACCTGATGTTCCAGGGCTCGGAGAACGTCGGGAAGATGGAGCACGCACGCCTCGTCGAGGGCGCGGGCGGCGTGATGAACGGATCCACGCACCCCGACTTCACCAACTACTACGAGGCGCTGCCCTCCGGTGCGCTCGAGCTCGCGCTCTGGCTCGAGGCCGACCGCATGCGCGCACCGCGCCTCACGCAGGAGAACCTCGACAACCAGATCTCCGTCGTGCAGGAGGAGATCCGGGTCAACGTCATGAACCAGCCCTACGGCGGGTTCCCCTGGATCTCGCTGCCGCCGGTCGCGTTCGACACGTTCGCCAACGCGCACAACGGCTACGGCGACTTCGCCGAGCTCGAGTCGGCTTCGCTCGATGATGCCCGCGACTTCTTCTCGCGCTACTACGCGCCGGGCAACGCCGTGCTCGCCGTCGCCGGTGATCTCGACGTCGCCGCGACCACCGAGATGGTCGAGCGGCTCTTCGGCGGCATCAAGGCGCGCAAGGTGCCCAAGCTGCCGAACTTCGGGGAACCGGTCCCGACGAAGGAGCGCCGCGGCGTCATCCACGACGCGCTCGCCCCGCAGCCGGCGCTCGCCATCGGCTGGCGCGTCCCCGACCCCATCCGCGAGCTCGACGACTACCTCGCGTCGGTGCTGCTCGCCGAGGTGCTGACGGACGGCGACGCGAGCCGCCTGCAACGGCGCCTCGTCCTCGATGACCGCATCGTCACCGGCGTCTCCGGCTACCTCGGTGCGTTCGGCGACCCCTTCGAGGTGCGCGACCCGGTGCTGCTGACCCTCGAGGTGCACCACCCCGACAGCACCAAGGCCGGCAAGGTGCTCGACGTCGTGCAGGAAGAGCTCGCCCGGATCCGGACCGAGGGCATCGACGCCGACGAGCTGCAGCGCGTGCAGGCGCGCGTCGCCGCGCAGCTGCTGCGCGGCACCGACTCGCTCGTCGGCCGGACCAACCACCTCGCGGTCGTCGAGGCCCAGCGCGGAGCCGCCGAGCTCGTGGGCCGGCTCCCCTCGATGCTCGCGGAGGTCGAGGCCGACGCCGTCGTCGCCGCCGCCGCGCGCTGCACCGAGGACAGCCGGAGCGTGCTCGAGGTCCGCCCGGGGAAGGCAGCATGAGCGCGCCCGCGCTCCAGCGCCCCGTCGTCGGCGTCACGCGCACGGCCAAGCTGCCGCCGTCCGCCGAGCGCACCTTCGCCAACGGGCTGCGCGTCGTCGCCGTCCGCAAGCCTGGCGTCCCCGTCGTCGAGCTGCGCGTCCGGCTCCCGCTCGCCGCGACCGGCGGCAAGAGCGCCACGGCGCACACCGCGCGCCTCACCGTGCTCGCCGAGACCATCCTGCGCGGCACGGAGCGGCGCACCGCGCTGCAGATCGCCGAAGAGCTGCAGCGCGTCGGCGGTGCGCTCGGCGCCGGCTCCGACGCCGACCGGTTCGCCCTCGGCGGCAGCGCGCTGTCCTCAGGTCTTCCGGTGCTGCTCGACGTGCTCGCCGACGTCCTGCAGCACGCGACGTACCCGCAGCGCGAGGTCGAGGGGGAGCGTGACCGCCTCCTGCAGGACCTGGCGATCGCGCGCACCCAGCCGGGCCTGCTCGCCGCGGCCGCGCTCGCGCGGCGCGTCTACGGCACCCACCCGTACGCGTTCGAGCTCGCCCACGTCGAGGCGGTGCAGGCGGTCACGCGGGCGCAGGTGCGCGCGCTGCATGCGTCGCGCATCGGACCGCAGGACGGTCTCGTCGTCATCGTCGGTGACCTGACTCCGGCGAAGATGCTCGACGCGGCGGAGAAGGCGCTCGGCGGCTGGACGTCCGACGCGAAAGCGGATCGCGAGCTGCCGCCCATGCCGGAGATCGTCCCCGGGGCGATCGAGATCGCGAACCGTCCGGGCGCGGTGCAGACGAACATCCGCTTCGCCGGTGCGTCGGTCCCGCGCGACGACCCGAGCTACCCCGCACTGCTGCTCGCGCACACGGTGTTCGGTGGCTACTTCTCCTCGCGCCTCGTCGCGAACATCCGCGAGGACAAGGGCTTCACGTACTCGCCGCGCAGCTCGCTCGACCACGCGCGGGCGGGCTCCACGTTCTCCGTCGTCGCGGACGTCGCCACCGGGGTCACCGCACCGGCGCTGGCCGAGACGCTGCACGAGCTGCTGCGCATCACCACGGCCAAGGTCGGGGCCGACGAGCTCGACGCCGCGCGTCGCTACAGCATCGGTTCGCTCGCGCTGCGCTCGGCGACGCAGGCCGGTCTGGCGACGACGCTCGCCGGGCTGCTGCCGAGCGGTCTCGGGCTCGAGTGGCTGCGTGAGCAACCGCGCCGCCTCGGGTCCGTGACGGTCGACGACGTGCTCGCTGCGGCGCAGCAGATCATGGCGCCGTCGAAGCTCGTGACGGTGCTGCTCGGTGATGCCGATGCCATCGCCGGCCCGGTCGGCGTCATCGCACCGGTCGAGGTCACGAGCATCGCCGACCTCTGATGCCGCTCGTCGCGGGAGGATCGATGGCCGCTCGCGCGCACATGTGCGCCGCGAGCACGTGTCGGACCTTCCATGAGCTCCCGATCGCAGCCGCCAGGTGACGGCGGACGACTGGGGTCGCACGCGTCCCGAGCTCGCCGACCCTGACGCACCGCCCGTGCTCGCCCGGGCGACCGTCGACCGCGCGGCGCAGCACCGTGGCGACGCCGCGTGGCTGCGCGCCGCGTGGGACGCCGGGCGCGTGCGGCTGCTGCGCGTCGGCCCGGACCTCGGCGTGCGGTCGACCCATGACGGTGCCGGTGCGCACCTCGCGTGGGAGGAGCCGCTCCCGTGGCAGAAGCCGCCGGACGGGCTGATGCTGCTCGGCGACGACGGCAGGCACGTCTACGTCGCATCGCCCGACGGTGAGCCCGGTGGTGCGTCGCTGCGCGACATCGGCGCGCAGCTCGACGATGCCGAAGCAGGCTTGCTCACGACCGCGTTCGCGCTCGCGGCCTGGCACGCGTCGCACACGCACTGCCCGCGCTGCGGCACGCCCACCGAGGTCGTGCAGTCCGGTTGGGCGACGCGCTGCCCCCGCGACGGCAGCGACCACTTCCCGCGCACCGATCCGGCCGTGATCATGCTCGTGCACTCACCGTCGGGGGAGCGGGCGGTGCTCGGCCGGCAGCCGTCGTGGCCGGCGAACCGCTACTCCTGCCTCGCCGGCTTCGTCGAGGCCGGCGAGTCGGCCGAGCAGTGCGTCGTGCGCGAGGTGCGTGAGGAGGCCGGCATCGACGTGCACGACGTGCGGCCGGTCGCCAGCCAGCCGTGGCCGTTCCCGCGCTCGCTCATGCTCGGCTTCCGCGCGGTCGCCGACGACGACGCGGTGCCCAACGGCGCCGACGCCGAGCTCGAGGACGTCCGCTGGTTCACCAAGGAGGACGTGCTGTCCGGCCGCATCCTGCTGCCGCCGCCGGTCTCCATCGCCAACCGCCTCATCAGCGCCTGGCTCGCCGACCGGCTCTAGGTCGGCGCGCCCTCGGCCGGGGGGCGGTGGGCGATCTTCGCGATCTGCGCCGGGGACGGCATGCGCGGGGCGCGGGCGAGCGAGGCAGGCAGCGGGTCGCTGCTGCCCGAAGCCGACTTCACGACCTCGTGCGCCAGGTCGTGCACGCGCCGGCCGCTGCCGCGCGCGACCGAGCGCAGCGACTCGAACGCGGCCCGCGGCGTGATCTGCCGGCGCTCGGCCAGCACGCCGATCGCCTGCTCGACGATCACGCGGGCCGCGAGGGCGTGCTCGAGCTGCGTGACCGAGAGCCTGAGCTTCGTCAGCTCGTCGGCCTCCGGGCCGGGACGGCTCGGACGGGGGCCGCGGCCGTCGAGCTGGTCGAGCTCGGCGGCGAGCAGGTCGGCGAGGACCATCGCGCTGGTGAGGTCGTCCGCCGACTCGGGCGCCCGGCCGGGGCCGTGCACCGTCCAGACGCCGTCGACGCGCCGGATGGTCGGGCCGGGCTCGGGGACAGTGGCGGACTCGAGCAGGTGGGCGGTGACGACCTGGCTGAGGGCCTTGAGGGCCGGGCGCACGGCGTCCTCGACGGTGACATGCCCGCGGTCGGCCGCGCACAGCGCCCCGTACATCACGCCGCCGCCACCGGCGACCGGCACCCCCGCATAGGACACGTAGCCGGCGCGGGAGCGCAACGGAGCGTCCTTGTAGAGCGGGTCACTAGCGGCGTCCGAGGTGGTCCACGGCGCCCCGTTGAGCAGACGGTGGCACATGCTGTCGGCCTGGGGCGCGGAGAACCCGTCCTCGAAGGGTGGCCAGGGCTTCTCCGCGCAGGACCGGGTGATCGTGAAGGTGGTGCCGTCGAGGGCCGCGACGTACGCGAGCTCCATGCCGGTCATCGCCATCGTCGTCCGGAGGGCGGCGTCGATCGCCGGGTGTTCCAGAGCCGACGCGCTGGCTTGCGCGTTCACGGTGCCCCCTCGGGTCGCCCAGGTCCCTCCCGCGGGTAGAGGTAGGGCGGCCCCCAGCGTGCCACGGTGTTGATCACGGTGGAGGGTCCAGCCCGCGCAACGCTGGATCAACGACGCACGGAAGGTCCAGTCGGACGATGCGCGAGGGTCCGGTCGGGCTAGGCCGCGGCGACCGCCTCGAGGACCACGGGGAGCGGCGGGTTGGTGAGGGTCCGGCCGTCGGCGAAGACCAGGGTGGGGACCGTGGCGTTGCCGCCGTTGGCCGCCCGGACGAGCGCCTCGGCCTCCGGCTCGGCCTCGATGTCGACCTCGTCGAACGCGACCCCGGCCCGCGTCAGCTGGTTCTTGAGGCGCGTGCAGTACCCGCACCACGTCGTGGAGTAGATGGTCAGGCCACTCGCCACCGCTGCTCGTCCCTCCTCGTCGGCGGCCTGCGCTGGCCGCACCGACCGTCTCAACCAGCCCGATCTTCCCCACCTTCCCCACCTCGAGAGACCTGTGTCACCGCCGGATGTGAGACTGCGGCGGTGTCCCTGACCGTGCCCGCACCCGGCCTCGCCCGCGACGTGCTCGCGGGCCTGGACGACGAGCAGCGCGCCGTCGCGCTGGCCGTCACCGGCCCGGTCTGCGTCCTCGCCGGAGCCGGGACCGGCAAGACCCGGGCCATCACGCACCGCATCGCCCACGGCGTGGTCTCCGGCGCCTACCCGGCCGGACAGGTCCTCGCGGTCACCTTCACCGCCCGGGCCGCGGGCGAGATGCGCGGCCGGCTCCGCGCGCTCGGCGCCGACGGCGTCCAGGCCCGCACCTTCCACGCCGCGGCGCTGCGCCAGCTCTCCTACTTCTGGCCGCGCGCGTTCGGCGGGGCCATGCCCGGCCTCGTCGAGTCCAAGGCGCGGCTGGTGGCCGAGGCCGCCAGCCGGCTGCGCATCACGCCCGACCGCGCCGCCGTCCGCGACCTCACCAGCGAGGTCGAGTGGGCCAAGTCGACGCTGCTCACGCCCGAGGCCTACGCCGTCGGCGCCGCGCAGGCCAACCGCGGTGTCGTCGCCGGTCTGGAGCTCGACGATGTCGCCCGCGTCTACGCCGAGTACGAGGCAGCGCGGCGCCGGGCCGAGGTGCTCGACTTCGAAGAGCTGATCCTGCTCACCGTCGCGGCCATCACCGAGTTCGGTGACATCGCCGACGAGCTGCGCTCGCGCTACCGGCACTTCGTGGTCGACGAGTACCAGGACGTCACCCCGCTGCAGCACGCGCTGCTCGACGCCTGGCTCGGCGGTCGCGACGACATCTGCGTCGTCGGCGACGCCGCGCAGACCATCTACTCCTTCACCGGCGCCAGCCCGAAGTGGCTGCTCGACTTCCCGCGGCGCTTCCCCCACGCCACCGTCGTGCGGCTGGTGCGCGACTACCGCTCCACCCCGCAGATCGTCGAGCTGGCCAACGAGGTCCTCGCCGGCGCGCCGGCCACGTCGGCCGCGAGCGCCGCGCGGGTGCAGCTGGTCGGGCAGCGCCCGCCGGGCCCCAAGCCGCAGGTCAACGGGTTCGCGAGCGAGCCCGAAGAGGCCGCCGACGTCGTCACCCGCATCCGCGGGCTGATCGCGCAGGGCACGCCGGCGCGCGAGATCGCCGTGCTCTACCGGATCAACGCCCAGAGCGAGGTCTACGAGGCCGCCCTGGCGACGGCCGGCATCCCGTACCTCATCCGCGGCGGCGAGCGGTTCTTCGAACGCCCCGAGGTGCGGGAAGCCGTCGTGCTGCTGCGGGGCGCTGCCCGCGCCGCCGACGAGGGCCAGCCCGCCGCGCTGCCCGCGCAGGTGCGCGAGGCGCTCGCCGACCGTTGGAAGGAGGACGCGCCACCGCCCGTCGGGGCCCGCGCCCAGCGTGAGCGCTGGGACTCCGTCGCCGCCCTCGTCCGCCTCGCCGACGACCATCACGGAGACCTCGCGTCCTTCGTCAACGACCTCGAGGAGCGCGCCGCCGCCCAGCACGCGCCGGCGGTCGAAGGCGTCACGCTCGCGTCGCTGCACGCCGCCAAGGGCCTCGAGTGGGACGCCGTCTTCCTCGCCGGCCTCGTCGACGGCACGCTCCCGCTGCAGCACGCGCAGACCGCCGAGGAGATCGAGGAGGAGCGCCGGCTGCTCTACGTCGGCGTCACCCGCGCCCGCGAGCACCTGTTCCTGTCCTGGGCCGCCGCCCGCAACGAGGGCGGTCGGGCCAGCCGCCGGATCTCCCGCTTCCTCGAACGCATGGTCCCGGCGCCCGCCCGCGCCTCCCGCCCGGGCTCCGGGCCGGTCGGCAAGCCACTGTCCTGCCGGGTCTGCGGCCGCACGCTCACCGCGGCCGCCGAGCGCCGGGCCCGCCGTTGCCAGGGCTGCCCGTCCACCTACGACGAAGCGCTGTTCGCCCGGCTCCGCGAGTGGCGGGCCACCCGCGCCAAGGAGCTCGGCCAGCCCGCGTACTGCGTGTTCACCGACGCCACGCTCGAGCGGATCGCCGAGGACCAACCCACGTCGGTCGGGGCACTCGCGGGCATCTCGGGCATCGGCACGGCCAAGCTCGACAAGTACGGCGCCGAGGTGCTCGACCTCGTCAAGACCCACGCCGAGGCGCAAGGCCGTAAGTAGTTCGCCTTACCTGCGTTAATTCCTCTTGCCCTGGTGTCACGGGCCCCAGTAACTTCGCACGCGACCCACCGGAGGACCGGTGCCCGCAACAGGAGGAGGTGCGACGTGCTGATCAACACCAACTACGCCGCCGCGCCCCTTGCTGCCCTCTGGGCAGTCGACGCTGCGGCCAACAGCCACGTCGTCATGACGGCAGGGGTCTCGATGGTCGAGACGTTCGCCCTCGCCGACGTGGCCGAGAAGCGCCAGGGCGATGGCCCGGGGTCGCCACCTCGAGGAGCACGACCGGTCTGAACCCGACCGGATCCGGCACCTCGAGGCCGCAGCCCCAGCACCTGGGACTGCGGCCTCTTCGTTTGTCCGGACCACATCCGACCCACCCGCTCGACACCCGATGAGCCCCTTCCCCTTCCCGCGTCCCTACAAGAGCAAGGCCCCGGAACCCGCACCGCAAGCACTCCCGCAAGGAAAGTCACGAAGCACTGTCCGACCCCGTCAGTAAAAGAGATCCAACGAGGAGGTGACCCGGTGTTCGACACCGAACTTCTGGAGCGCATCGAGAGCTCCGGAGCGCAGCTTCCGTGCTGGTCCGCCGAGCCGGACCTGTTCTTCGCCGAGTCGCCGGTCGACGTCGAGCGTGCGAAGAGCCTGTGCTCCAGCTGCCCCGCCCGGATGGCCTGCCTGTCCGGTGCCCTCGCCCGGCGTGAGCCGTACGGGGTGTGGGGTGGCGAGCTGCTCATCCAGGGCGCGATCGTGCCGCGCAAGCGGCCGCGTGGGCGTCCGACGAAGGCGGCCGCGGCGGCCTACGCCGCCGAGCTGGCCGCGGTGAGCGGTGCTGCGTGACGCACGCAGTGCTGGTCTCACGACAGCACAAGACGAAGCTTCTAGATCACGGAGGACTCCCCATGTACGCCACCGTCGAGCTGGCGCGTTCGCGTCACGCCGAGGTGCGGCACGAGGCGGAGCAGGCAGCGTTTGCACGCCGGCTCGTAGCTGCGAAGCGCTGGCAGCGCCGCGCAGCGGATGCGAACCGTCGGGCCCGCGCCGCCGCGGCTGCCGTCCGGTGACCGCGCGACCGCACGGTCGCAGCCACCACGCCGCACACCGCAGTGCCCACCACAGGGCCCCCGCCGACACCCCCGTCGGCGGGGGCTCTTCTCTTTTCCCCGTTAGCCGTTCCCCGGTGTGGGCCATGGCCCCAAGGCCGACACGGTTCCCGCGTCCCCGCCCGTCGACGACGCGTTCACCGTGAGCGGCCCGGCTGCTTGCTTAGGCTGGTCGCATGCCGAGCCCCGACCGTGACACGTCGGCCGCGATCGGTGCCGGCGCCGGTGATGACCGGACGGCGCTGCGCGAGAAGGCGCTGCAGGTCCTGCTCGATCCCGCGCTCGAGCACATCGTCGAGCTGGTCGCCTGGTCCGACGGCACCCACGTCTACGCCGAGACCGCGCGCGGTGCGGCGCGCGTCCGTCGTGACGACCCCGCGGGAGCGCACGAGGTGCTGCGCGGCGACGACCCCCTCGCGCACCAGGACCCGCTCGCGCTGACGCCGGCAGCGGCCGAGGCCGCGACACCGCGCCCGCGCTACGAGCAGCAGAGCTACCCGCACGCCGGGACGCGCCTCGCCTCGCTGTTCGCCGCCGAGGACCGGGCGCCGGACCTCGCCGTCGTGCACACCGACGCGCACCACTGGCCCGAGCGCGGTGGCCACATCGGCGAGCACGGCTCGCTCGGCGTGCTGCAGTCCCGCGCGCCGCTGATCCTGTCCGGCGCGGGCGTCGCCGCGCGGGGGGTGCTGGCGCGCAGTGCCCGCACGGTCGACGTGATGCCGACGCTCGCGGCCCTGGCGGGCGTCGGGGCGCCGGCGCTCGCGGAGCTCGACGGCACGCCGCTCGACCTTGCCGCCCCGACGGGCGGCTACGTCGTCGGCCTGCTCTGGGACGGCACCAACGCGCAGGACCTGTACGAGCTGGCGCAGCGCGGCGAGCTGCCCAACGTCGCGCGGTTGCTGGAGCGCGGCTGCGCGCTCGCCGGCGGAGCGGTCGCGGAGTTCCCGAGCGTCACGATCGTCAACCACACGAGTGCCCTCACCGGGCTCGGCCCGGGCCGGCACGGCATCGTGAACAACACCTACTTCGACCGCGCGACCGACGCGCAGATCCTCGCCAACGACGAGGCCACCTGGGTGCACGCCTGCGACCTGCTGCGACCCGGTGTGCGCACGCTCTGGGAGGTCGTGCGCGAGGCGCGACCGGATTCGATGCTCGCGTGCGTCGACGAGCCGATCGATCGTGGTGCGAGCTACTCGACGTTCCAGCTGGTGCGGGCGAGCGGCACCAACAGCTCGCAGGCGCTCGCCGGTGCGCTGCCCAACGCGACGACCGACCCCAACACCACGGCCGCGATGGCGGAGTCGAACAGCGACTACGCGTGGGGGAGCCGCGTCGACGGCGCCGGCCTCGGACAGGTGCTCGCGCTCTGGAGCCAGCCCGAGCCACCCGCGGTCATGTGGTGGAACAGCACCCTGCCCGACGCGGCGCACCACAACGGCGGTCCGCGCTCGGAGATGTCACGGGCCGGTCTGCGTGACTCCGACCGGCGGCTCGGCCAGTGGCTCGACCTCGTGGAGTCCCGCGGCCTGCTCGACCAGGTGACGGTGCTCATGACTGCCGACCACGGCATGGCCGAGGCCGATCCCGCCTGCACCGGCGACTGGGACGAGGCGCTGCGCGAGGCCGGCATCCCGTTCCGCGACGAGAGCTACGGCTTCATCTACCTCGGCTAGATGTCCACGTGCTGCCCGGCCGTCCGAATCCTTGCCGGCCCTGGCATCGCGGGCGACACGCTCAGGCGAACGGGCTGTTCGCGCGCAGCGCGCGGGCGACGTCGGTGCGCCCGATCAGTGCATCGATGACCGCGATCGGACCGGTGTCGAGCAGGTCGCGCCAGTAGTCGAGCCAGTACGGACGCATGCCCGTCGGACGCGCGCGGACGAGCTCGGTGAGAGTCGCCCGCGCATCGCCGAGCACGGCGTCGGGGTCCACGAGCAGCACGTCGGCGACAGCCTCGTGGATGCGCGCGAGGCGCTCGTCGTCGATGGGCACGGCCGTCATCTGCTGGTGAGCAGCGGCAGGACCTGCTCGGTCAGGAAGCGGATGCCCCCGCGCTGGTCGGGACCCATCTGGGAGATGAAGACCTCGTCGAAGCCGGCGTCGACGTACTTCTGGATCTCGTCGGCGGCGCGCTGCGGGTCGGGTCCGCAGGCGACGTTCTTCGCCATGTTCTCGGGTGAGCTCGCCTCGGCCAGCGCTTCGAACTCCGTCCAGCCCGGCAGCTCCTGCGCGCTCTGCCCGCCCACGCCCTGATGGCCCCACGTGCGGTAGGCGGTCTGCGCCGCCTCCTCCTCCGACTCCGCCCAGCAGATCTTCACGCCGCCCTGCACCACGCCGGACCCGCCGGCCTTGCGGTAGGTGTCGACGAGCTCCCGGTCCGGCTGCACGGTGATGTAGCCGTCACCGACGCGCGCAGCGAGCTCGGTCGCCTTCGGTCCGAAGCCGGAGACGAGGATCGGCGGTGGTTGCGCGGGCAGGCTGAAGATGCGCGCCGCGTGCACGGTGTAGTGCGCGCCCTCGTGGGTGACGGTCTCACCGGTCCAGAGCTTGCGGATCACCTCGATGGCCTCTTCGAGCCGGGCGAGCCGGATGTCGGCCGGCGGCCAGACCTGGCCCAGGATGTGCTCGTTGAGCTTCTCGCCGGTGCCGACCCCGAACCGGAAGCGATCCGGAGCCATGGCGGCGACGGTGGCGGTGGCCTGCGCGATCACCGCTGGGTGGATGCGATCGGTGGGACACGTCACGGCAGTGGTCATCTCGAGCCGGGTCGTGGCCGCGATCGCACCGAGGACGCTCCAGACGAACGGGCTCTCGCCCTGGGCGCGCAGCCACGGGTGGTAGTGGTCGCTGATCCACACGCGTTCGAAGCCGGCGCGCTCGGCGTCCTGCGCGGTCGTGACGATGTCGGTCGGGGAGAGCTCTTCGCCGGAGAGGAAGTACCCGAATCGCGTCATGTCCTTGCAGTACCCGCACACGGGGGCGATGAGAACACCGAACGTCAGCGCAGTCGGTGCTCGAGCTCTTCGTAGAACTCGGCATCGGCCGCGCACCGCCAGGCCGCCCCGCGCACGATCGCCGGTGCCATCCACGGCTCGTCACGGATGAGCGGGATGACCGCGTTGTCGATCCAGTCCCGCCCGTGGACCGGGTCGACGTCGGCGTGCACGTCGTAGAACGCTCCCGCGTCGTCCGCCAGACCGGTCCGGGTGAGGCCGCGGACCACGCACGCGCACCGCGGCCCGGCCTGCAGCTCGACCATCCCCAATGCGCCGAGCATCTGCGGCTGCAGGTCACGGCGACCGCGCAGCAGCGACATGAGCAGGTCGCGTCGCAGCGAAGCGGTCGTCGGCTCCTCCGGCGGGGGCAGGGCCAGCGCCTTCACCAAGTCGCGGTACAGGACGGTGTGCATGTCAAGGGTCTCGCCGTTGCCCATCTCGTCCCAGTAGTTGCGGGCGAGCTCGGTCTTCGGCCCGGGCGGCAGGCCGATCTGGCAGACCGCGACGAGGTCGTCGAAGCCGTGGTCCGGCCCACCCTCGATGGCGATGTAGCGGCGCAGCTGGTCGGCCGTGGCCTGGTCCGCCACCCACCGGTAGATGGACGGCAGCCGGAACCGGGCGGCCATGCGGCGCAGCAGCGCCACGGCCGTGTCGACGTCGCCGAACTCGGGAAGCTCGTCCAGCCCGTGCTGCTCCACGATGCCGTCGAGGTCGGCGATGAGAGCCGCCTCCAGCTCCATGCGCTGCGCGACGGCGTCCGGCTGCTGCGCGCGGCGCGCACGCGCGACGTCGAGCGGACCCCGCAGCGAGGCCACGAGAGCCCGGTGCGCATCTACGAGCTGTTCCATCGCCGCACGAGACATCGGCGATGGATCCCACGATTGAACAGTCGTCATCGACACCCCATGAGGAATGCATTCCCCTCGTGCCCACTGCCGACACGCCGTGACCGGTCGAGCGCGCCCATCCGCGCGTCTACGGGCGAGGGCTCGGTTCGAGCACGGCTCGTCGCACCAGCTCGATCGCGGAGTCCACGGTCGTCGAGCACACGTCCCCCGGCGCGCCATCAGCCCGCACGAGCACGCTCCGCACGGTCCCGTCGACGGCGACCGCGAGCCACACCGTGCCGGGGGGCTCGCCGTCCTGCGGATCAGGGCCACCCACGCCGGTCACCGCGACGGCGACGTCGGCCCCCAAGAGTCGGCCAACTCCCTCGGCCATAGACCGGGCGCAGTCGGCGCTGACGATGGGCACATCGGGCACTGCGAGCACCGAGTGCTTCACCTCGGCCGCGTAGGCGACGACCCCTCCGCGGAACCAGGTGCTGGCGTCATCGCCCTCGGCGAAGGCCGCGGCGAGCAACCCGCCGGTGAGCGATTCCGCCACGGCAAGCGTCCGCCCCTGCGCCTTCAGGCGCGCTCCGATCACGTCTACCGCCGGCTTCGTCCCCACATCATGCAGGTACCCACCGCGACGGGCTGGTTTGCCTTCCGGCGGTCGGGGCACTTCATCTGCCAGGCGCACCGACAACCCTGACCCGCGGAGGCTCCCATGGACGCACTGGCACTGCTGACCGCCGACCACAACCGCGTGCGCGGCCTGTTCCACCGCTTCAAGAGCGCGAAGGAGCAGAAGGAGGCGGGCGAGATCGGGGCCTTGCAGGAAGAGATCTTCACCGATCTGGTGGTGCACACGGCCATCGAGGAGGAGATCTTCTACCCCTGGGCGCGCAACCTCTCCGAGGACATCGCCGAGACGATCGACGAAGGCATCCAGGAGCACCACGTCGTCAAGGTGCTGATGGAGGAGATCGGATCGCTCGAGCCGAGCAGCGACGAGGCGATCGCGAAGATGACGGTGCTCATCGAGAACGTCGAGCACCACGCGGAGGAAGAAGAAGAGGAGCTGTTCCCTGACGTGCGCTCGGCTGCGTCCGCCAACGCGCTGGAGGAGCTCACCGGCCAGCTCGAGGCGCGCAAGAAGGAGCTGGGTGCGCCCGTGCTCGCCGACAAGATCGACCTGACGGTCACTGAGCTGAAGCAGCTCGCGACCGAGCAGGAGATCCCGGGCCGGTCTTCGATGGATCACGAGGAGCTCGCCGCGACGGTCGCGCCCCCTCGCTGACGGGATGCATCGGGGCACGAGTTTTCTTTGGCGTCCGTCAGGGAATCCACCACCAGTGCTCACTTCCCCGAACGTGACTGCCGTGAAGGGGCGCGCGTGACGGCCGTCGAGCCCGAACGCGCCCAGGCTGCGCCGACGGCCGTCGCGCAGCTGTTGGAAGAGGCGGCCGCCCGCCACCTCGACCGGGCCGCCGCGCTGGAGCTCGCGGCGGAGCGGGCCGGCACGGTGCGTCACGCCGCCGCCCTCTATGCCCGAGCGGTGGCCGAGCGGGCGCGGGCCGAGCGGGCCACGGCCCGGGCCCGCCGCGGCGGCGAGGAGGTCGCGCGGTGGCCACGCGAGCCGGCACGGCACCCGCGCGCGGCACACCGTGGCCGGCCGCAAGGGAAGCCCGGCGTCGGGAGCGAGCTGACGGGGTCCGCCGGATGAGCGTTGCGGGGGAGGTGCACGACGATCCGGAGGAGTCGGCCCGGTTCGCCGGCCTTCACCACGTCGACGCGAACGCGCCGGGCATCTCCCGGCGCCGCGCCGGCAAGGGCTTCACCTACCGCCACCCCTCGGGCCGCAGCATCTCGAAGGCCGATCGCGCCCGCATCGACGCCCTGGTCATCCCACCGGCGTGGACCGACGTGTGGATCTGCACGGACCCGAAGGGCCACCTCCAGGCGACCGGGGTCGACGACGCGGGCCGGAAGCAGTACCTGTACCACGCGCGCTGGCGCGCGGCGCGAGACCTGCTGAACTTCTACCGGCTCGTCGACGTCGCGAAGGCGCTGCCCGGCATCCGCCGGCACGTCGACGCGCAGCTGCGGCGGCGCACGCTCGACCGCGACCGGGTCGTGGCCGGGGTCATCGCGCTGCTCGACCGCTGCCATGCCCGCATCGGTGGTGAGGAGTACGCCGAGGACAACGAGTCCTACGGCCTCACGACGCTGCGCCCCGAGCACGTGCGGGTCCGCGGAGCGACGATCGAGCTCTGCTTCCCCGGCAAGTCCGGCAAGGAGTGGAGCTGCTCGACCGAGGATGCCGCGCTCGCCCGGCTCCTGCGCTCGCTCCAGCGCCGAGCCGACGACCATCTGTTCGCCCTCGACGGCACGCCGATCTCGGCGGACGAGGTCAACGCATGCCTGGCCAGGCTCTCGCGTGACCATCTGACGGCCAAGGACTTCCGCACCTGGGGCGGCACGCTGGCCGCGTTCCGGCACCTGCGCGGGTTGGCGAACGGCGACCCCTGCGATGCCGATGTCGTCGCGGCCGTCGATGCCGCGGCCGAGCTGCTGGGCAACACCCGCGCGGTGGCCCGGTCCTCCTACGTGCACCCCGAGGTGCTCGCGGCGCACCTCGATGCCGACGCGCGCCTCCGCGCACCGGCCCGGGCCAGCAAGGGCCTGTCGGCCGAGGAGAACGCGCTGGTGGCGTTCCTACGCGCCCTGCTCGACGCCGCCCCGGTCAAGGCGGCGTGACCGCACGACTGAGCCCGGGCACGCGAGGCTCAGTCGCCTTCGCCCGGTGAGGCCTCGTCGTCGTGCTGGCGCCGGTCCAGCGACGCCGCGTGGTGCCGCTCCTCGGCCTTCGCGCGCTCGACCGCGTGCGGCTCCGGCGCGGCGGACTCGGTCGCTGACGACGCGTGCTGCTCGGCGCTGTCGCGACCATCGGGCGGGCTCACGGGGTCCGTCTCGTGTTGGCTCACGCCCTCGGTAGTACCCGGCAGCGGGCCGCGCACGCGCCCGTCGTCATGGCGCGGTCATCACGTGACGGCGTTGAGCTCTTCGAGCCGTCCGGTCGCGTCGAGGTACTCGCGCACCCAGCGTTCGATGACGGCCGAGGTCTTCTCGACCTTCTCGAACTGACCGACGACCTGACCCACCGGGTTGAACGCGACGTCGACCGTCTGGTCGGGGAACTTGTGCGTCGCCGACACCGCGATGCCCGACACCATGTACTGCAACGGCATGCCGAGCGGCTCCGGGTTGCCCGGCGTCTCCCACGCCTCGGTCCAGTCGTTCTTGAGCATGCGGCACGGCTTGCCGGTGAACGATCGGCTGCGCACGGTGTCGCGCGACGTGGCCTTGATGTAGGTGGCCTGCTGCACGGGCGTGTTCTCCGCCTCCTCGACCATGAGCCACTGCGACCCGGACCAGGCGCCTTGGCAGCCCAGGGCGAGCGCGGCGGCGATCTGCGCGCCGCTGCCGATTCCGCCGGCTGCGAGCACCGGTCGCGGCGCGACCGCCTTGACCACCTGCGGCCACAGCACGATCGATCCGACGTCACCGCAGTGGCCGCCGCCCTCACCGCCCTGCGCGATGATGATGTCGACGTCCGCCTCGGCGTGCTTCAGCGCCTGGTAGGGCGAGCCGCACAGCGCCGCGACCTTGCGGCCCGCGTCGTGGATGAGCCGGATCATGTCGGCGGGCGGCGTGCCGAGCGCGTTGGCGATCAGCGTCATCTTGGGATGGCGCAGCGCGATCTCGACCTGCGGGGTGGCGGTGGCCTCGGTCCAGCCCAGCAGCTGGAGGCTGTTGTCCTCGCCCGCCTCGCCGATGGGGACGCCGTGGTCGAGCATGATCTTGCGGGCGAAGTCGAGATGGCCCTGCGGCACCAGCGACTGCAGCATCTTCGTGAGCTCGTCGGCGGACATGTTCGCGTCCATGCCCTCGTACTTGTTCGGGATGACGATGTCGACGCCGTACGGACGGTCACCGATGTGGTCGTCGATCCAGGCGAGCTCGATCTCGAGCTGCTCCGGGCTGAAGCCGACCGCGCCGAGCACGCCGAACCCGCCCGCCTTGCTGACCGCCACCACCACGTCGCGGCAGTGGGTGAACGCGAAGATCGGGAACTCGATGCCGAGCTCGTCGCAGATGGGGGTGCGCATGTTCGTCTCCCGGGTGATGCCCTCGACAGCGTCCCTGACAGTAGCGTCAGGGTGTGGCCGAGGAGACGACGACGGGCCACCTCCGCCGGGTGCGGGTCGTCGTGGTGGGCGGCGGGTCGCGGCAGTGGGTGCCGACCCTGGCGTGCGACCTGGCGACGGCGCCATCGCTCCGGTCGATGGATCTGGTGCTGCACGACATCGAGCCCGCCCGGTGCGAGGTGACCGTGCGCTACTGCGAGCTGGTCGCCGCCGCCCGCGGACTCGACTGGGGCGTCGCGGTCGAGGCGGACCGGCGCACCGCGCTGCGCGACGCCGACTACGTGCTGGTCAGCGTCACCGCGGGGGGCCGCGCCGCGCTGCACGGCGACATCGCGATCAACGCGCGCTACGGCATCCGCTCGCCGAAGGCCGACACCGCATCGCCCGCCGGGATCGCGCGGGGGGTGCGCGCCGCGCGGGTGCTGCACGCGATCGCGCGGGACGTGCGCGAGGTCGCGCCCGGCGCCTGGCTCATCAACGTCACGAACCCGATGGCGATGTCGTGCCGCGCCGCGCTCCTCGCGCACGACCGGGTGGTCGGCCTGTGCGATGCGCTGCCCGGCACCGAGCTCTGGCTCGGAGCTGTCCTGCGCGCCGATCCCGCCAGGATCCGGATGGAGGTCGCGGGCACCAACCACCTCCCTCTCGTCGTGGGAGGCACGGCGGGTGACGAGCCGTTGTTCGAGGCGTTGGAGCGCGCGCTCGCGGACGAGGCGTGGATGAGCACGGTGCTGGGACGCATGCCCGATCCGGACGTCGACGGCTCCCTCGTGGTGCCCGGCGGGTTGGGCCGGTCCCCGTTGGCCGGCCGGGACCTCTGCGTGCGCGACCTGCTCGACGACTGGCAGGTCTCCCTGCACCTGTGGCGCACGACCGGCGTCCTCGGCGGCGCCGGTGACGAGCACACGGCCGAGCTGCTGCCGGGCTATGACTGCTCGCAGTGGAACGTGCACGTGCGGACCGGAGCGGACTACGACGCCGGGGAGCTGCGATTCACGCGTGAGCTCGAGCGGCGCCTCGCGGAGGAGGACGTGCCGTCCTGGCGGTCCGCGGAGCGCGTCGTGACCTTCATCGAAGGCCATCTCGGCGGCCCGACCCAGCGGATCCCGGTGAACGTCGCCAACGGGGCGCAGCAGGCCCTCGGCGTCGATGCCGACGCCGTCGTCGAGTCCTACGCGACGGTCACGCCGGCCGGCATCGCCTTGGAGGCGCCGGTGGCCCTGCCCGAGGAGATGGTCGCGCGGACGCAGCGCGCCGCCGACAGCCAGGACGCGGCCGTCCGCTTCGCGCTGCACGACGAGCCGGACGCTCTGCACGACGCGCTGGTCGCGGACCCCACCACCGACCTGCTCAGGCCCACCGAGCTCGGCGCGCTCCACCGTGACCTGCTGACGCACCTCGCGCGGTGAGGCTCGGCGGGCGCGCTCCGGCGCGACCGCTAGCGACCCGACGGACCGGACGGGCCTCCGACGTGGGCGAGCACCGCGTGAGCCACGCGCCGGCCGGACACGAGCGCCCCCTGGATGGACGGGGTGTCCCGATGATCGCCGGCGACGAAGCGGCCCTCCCCGACGAGTACCGAGCGGCGCAGCGCCTGACCGGCGGGGTGCGCCGGGAGCGCGCGGGGGATCGCGAACGTGGCGACGTAGTCCCACCCCCCGGTGCCGGCGCCGACGATCTGCGCGGTGTGGGCGCGCACCGCCTGCTCCTGCTCATCGCCGTGGGCGCCGAGCACGGTCGAGGCGAGGAGCGTGCGCCCGGCGGGCGCGTAGCTCGGAGCCACCGCGGAGACGGCGGCGACGTTCACCACGGGCCCGTCGCGACGGGCATCGACGTGCAGGTAGCGCGCATGGTCAGGCGCGCGGTCGACGAGGTGGTAGTAGGTGGTCAGGCCTCGCATCGCCGGATGCTCTCCCTCGAGCAGGCCCGCGGCGTCGACGGCGTCGGTCGCGACGACGAGCGCGTCACCGCGGATGGTGCCGGCATCGGTGTCGACGGCGGTCCCGCGGAGGCGGCGGGCCGCGGTGCCGAGGCGCACCGTCCCGGGCCGGAGCGCCGCCGCGAGCTGTTCGGGCAGCGCCTGCATCCCCGCGGCCGGCAGGCCGGGTGCACCCCGCACGAAGGACCGGACGAGGAACGTCGCGAGCCGGGCGGAGCTCGTCAGGTCGGCCTCCGCGAGCACGCCTGACAGGAACGCCCCGACGGCACCTTCGAGCGCGTCCCCGCGGCCGGCGAGCCCGCGCGCCCGGAGCTCGGTCGCGAGGGCCCGGTCGGCGCGGGCGCGCAACCGTGACGGTGGCAGCGCACCGGCCTCGGCGAACCAGCGCGCGACCGCGAGCTTCGCGCGCAGGGAGCCGGACCCCCGCACGGTCGCCGCGATCTCCCGGGGCTCGCGGCGCGGGTCCGCGAGGACCGACCGCACGGATCCGTCCCGCACCACGACGCCGGCCGCGAACGACGACAGGCGCAGGGCGTCGAGATCCACGACCGCGACGACCTCGGGGTAGGCCGGGTTGAGCAGCTGGAACCCGTGGTCGAGCAGGAGCCCGTCGCGCCGATCGGTGCGCACCCGACCGCCCGGAGCCTCGGCGGCTTCGAGCACGATCACCGACAGGCCGGCCCGCTCGAGCACCCGGGCCGCCGCCAGCCCGGCCAACCCCGCCCCGACGATGACGACGTCGGTCCGCTCCACCATGGATGACCTCTCAGCCGCGGGGCCGGAGCGCGGTCGCGCGTGCTGGTGACGTCATGCCGGCGCGCTCCCGAGGTCGCTCCACAGCCGCTCGGCCTCCGTGACCGGGTCACCCGGCAGCAGCTCGGCGCCCACGGCATGGGCGAGCGCGGACGTCGCGCCGCTGCCGGCGAGGGCCAGGCGGGCCCGCGCGGCGAGCTCGGTCAGCTCGGAGGCGCACGCCTCGAGGTCGTCCGGCATCGTCGCGGCGAGGACCACGAGGTCGGACGCGGTGTCGTCGGCGACCGCGATCAGGTCAGCCAAGGGCGTCGCCGGGCCGAGGTAGTGGATGCGCCACCCGCCGAGGCGGAGGATGAGCCCGAACGCCATCAGCGCGAGGTCGTGCTGCTCCGACGGTGGGCAGGCGAGCACCGCGAGGGGCCCGCGGCCGCTTCCCCAGCCGCGCGCGAGCGCGGCGAGCCGCCCGCGCAGGACGCTGCTGGCGAAGTGCTCCTGCGCGACGGTCACCGCGCCGCTCGCCCAGCGGTCCCCGAGATCTGCGAGGTAGGGGAGCACCACGTCCCGCAACGCGGTCGACAGGGAGAGCTCGGTGAGGAGGTGGTCGAGCACCACCTGCGCTCCGGGCTCGTCGTAGGCCTCGAGGGTGGCCGCGAGCGCGGCGCGACGCTCCGGGAGCGTGGTGGCCGGCGGCGGTTCGACGCGTGGGGGTGCGGCCCGTCGCAGGACCGTGCGGGCGGCCTCGGCGGGCGACAGGCCACCGGCGACGTGGCCCTGCATCTGCCGCACGCGCTGCTCGTCCTCGGGGGAGTACAGGCGGAAGCCGCCGGCGGACCGGGTGGGCGCCAGCACCCCGTAGCGGTGCTCCCAGGCCCGCAGCACGTCCTCGCTGAGGCCGACGCGGCGGGCGAGCTCCCCGATGCGGATCAGCGGGGCGCCGGCATCGCGCGTGGGACCCGTCACTCGACACACCCTAGACAAACATTTGACAGAACGGAAGCGCTCTCCCTACCTTTCTCTCGACAAACCTTCGACAAAGGGTGGGCGAGTGGGGCAGGACGCAGCGGGGTCGGCGGCGCGACCGCGTGTCGCCGTCATCGGCGCGGGGGTCTCGGGGCTGACCGCGGCCTACCTGCTGCGGCGCACGCACCAGGTGACGCTGTTCGAGGCGGACCCGCGGCTCGGGGGGCACGCCCACACCCACCACGTGGTCGACGGTGCGGGGGCGGCCCACGCCGTGGACACCGGGTTCATCGTCCACAACGACCGGACCTACCCGCTGCTGCAGCGGCTCTTCCGCGAGCTCGCGGTGCCGGTGCAGCCGACCGAGATGAGCATGAGCGTCCGCTGCGACGGCTGCGGTCTCGAGTACGCCGGCGGGCGGGGCGTGCGCGGGCTGCTCGCCCAGCCGGGGCGCATCGCCGACCCTCGCTACCGCCGCTTGCTGCGCGAGGTGGTGCGCTTCCACCGCCGGGCCTCCGCGTTCCTCCACGCCGGCGGGGACGACACGACGACCTACGGCGACTTCCTCGCCGCGGAGGGCTTCGACGAGCACTTCGTCAGCCACTACGCGGTGCCGGTCGTGTCGTGCGTCTGGTCCGCGGGGCGCGAGCCATCGCTGTGGTACCCGGCGCAGTACCTGTTCCGCTTCCTCGACCACCACGGCATGCTCCGCATCACCGGGTCTCCGCAGTGGTTCACCGTCGTGGGCGGTTCCCGCACCTACGTCGACCGGATCGCCGACGTCCTCCGCGACGTGCGCATCGCGCGCGCGGTGACCGACGTTGTCCGGCACGCCGACGGCGTGACCGTCCGCGACGTGACGGGGGCGGTCACCGAGGTGGACCGCGTCGTCATCGCGACGCACGCCGACCGGGCCCTCGCGCTGCTCGCCGACCCGACCGACGACGAGGTCGAGGTGCTGAAGGCCTTCTCGTACTCGACCAACCGGACGGTGCTCCACTCGGATGCGACGACGCTGCCCGCCGCGCGCGGAGCCCGCGCCAGCTGGAACTACCGCATGCGGTCCTGCCACGGCGATCAGCCCGCGGTGGTCACCTACTGGATGAACAAGCTGCAGCACCTCCGCAGCGGGCAGGACTTCCTCGTCGCACTGAACGACGACTCGGTCGATCCCGATGCGGTCCTCGCGTCGATGACCTACGACCACCCGATCTACACCCCGGACGCGTTGCGGGCCCAGGGCCGGCTCGCCGACCTGGCGACCGACCGAACCGTCTACGCCGGCGCCCACCACGGATGGGGCTTCCACGAGGACGGATGCCGCTCCGGTGTCGAGGCGGCCCGCCACTTCGGCGTCCGCTGGTGACGGCGAGCCCCGCGCCGGCGCTGCCCGTCCTCCCGGCGCTCGTGACCGGGACCATCCGCCACCGGCGCACGGAGGCGATGCGCTACGGGTTCCAGCACTCCGTGTACCAGTGGCTCGTCGACCTCGACGCGCTGCCCGCTCTGCCCGCCTGGCTGCGGGCGTTCGCCCGGTTCCGCAGCGCCGACCACATCGGCCTCCCACAGCGCACGATCAAGGACAACGTCCTCGACGTCGCCCGCGCGGAGGGCGTCGACCTCGGCGACGACGCGCGCATCGTGATGCTCACGAACGCGCGCGTGCTCGGCTACGTGTTCAACCCGCTGACCGTCTTCTGGTGCTACGACCGGGCCGCGCGGTTGGTGTGCGTCGTGGCAGAGGTGCACAACACGTACGGGCAGCGGCACGCGTACGTCCTCCCCGCTGGGCCGGGCCCGAGCCAGGTGAGGAAGCAGCTGTACGTATCGCCGTTCTTCGACACCGCCGGCCGCTATGACCTGAGCTTCGAGCTGACCTCCGGGCGGGTGCGCTCGACGGTCGTGCTCTACCGCGACGACGCGCCGGCGCTGACCGCCACGTTCGTCGGCCGTCCGGTCCCGGCGGGCCTCGGTGCCGTCGTGCGTGCGCTGCTGCGCCATCCGCTCATGCCCCACCGCGTCGCCCTGCTGATCCGCGCACACGGGATCCGCCTGTGGCTGCGCCGCCTCCCCGTGCACCCTCGTCCCTCGCACGCCCCTTCGATCGGAGCCAAGGCATGACCGCTGTCACCCACACCGCCGCTGCGCCGGTACCTCATCCCGGAGCGTCCGTGCCGGCCGCGCCCGCACTGCGCCGGGTGCTGGCGCGGCGGCTCGTCGAACGCGCTCTGGCCGACCTGCCCGTGCGGCTGCGCTACCCCGACGGCCGCGTGGTCGGCGGCGGCGGCCCGGCCGCGCCGGCCATCGAGGTCGTGCGACCGGACGCCCTGTACGCGCGGCTCGGCGCCGAGCCCAAGGTCGGCATCGGCGAGTCCTACGCCGCGGGCGACTGGCATGCCGCGACGGGCACGGACCTCGCCGACGCGCTGACCCCCTTCGCGGCGCACCTGCCCTCGCTGCTGCCCGCGCCTCTGTGGCGCCTGCGGCGGCTCGTCGACCGTGCGGTGCCCGACGCGCTGCGCAACACCCGCACGGGCGCGCGCGCCAACATCAGTGCGCACTACGACCTGAGCAACGAGCTGTTCGCGGCCTTCCTCGACCCGACGATGACCTACTCCAGCGCCTGGTTCGCCGACGACGAGCCGCTCGACGCAGCGGTCCGGCTCGAGGAGGCGCAGCTGCGCAAGATCGACGCGATGCTCGACCTGGCCGCGGTCCGGCCGGAGAGCGACGTCCTCGAGATCGGGACCGGGTGGGGGGCGCTCGCGATCCGCGCCGCGCAGCGCGGGGCGCGCGTCACCACTATCACGCTCTCGCAGGAGCAGGCCGTGCTCGCGCGCCGGCGGGTCGCGGACGCGGGGTTGTCTGATCGCGTCGACGTGCGCGTCCAGGACTACCGCGAGGTCACAGGCACCTACGACGCGATCGTCAGCGTCGAGATGATCGAGGCGGTCGGCGACGAGTTCTGGCCGGACTACTTCGGAGCACTCGACCGGCTGCTCGCCGTCGATGGACGCGTCGCGCTGCAGACGATCACCATGGCGCACGAGCGCTACCTCGCCAGCCGGCGCAGCGTCAGCTGGATCAACAAGCACATCTTCCCCGGGGGGATCATCCCGTCGCTGCGCGCCATCGACGAGGTCCTCCACCGGCACACCCGGCTGCACGTGAGCGATCGCCGGGACCTGGACCTGCACTACGCGCGCACCTTGCGGCTGTGGCGGGAGCGCTTCCTCGCGCAGTGGCCGCACATCCACGCGCTCGGGTTCGACGAGTCCTTCCGCCGCTTGTGGGAGCTCTACCTCGCCTACAGCGAGGCGGGCTTCCGGAGCGGCTACCTCGGGGTCAGCCAGCTGGCGCTCACCCGATGAGCCGCACCTCGCTCGCCGGTCGCCGCGCCTGGGTCGTCGGGGCATCGAGCGGCATCGGAGCGGCAACTGCTCAGGAGCTCGTCTACCGCGGCGCCGACGTGGCCGTCACCGCCCGCCGGGAAGACGCGCTGCAAGCGGTCTCGGGCGGGCGCATGCTCGCCGTCGCGGCCGACGTGACTGACGCTGACGCGATCGCCGCCGCCGCCGAGAAGGTCGAGGCGGATCTCGGCCCGATCGACATCGCGGTGCTGTCCGCGGGCTACTGGCAGCAGTTCGACCCGCGGGCATGGAGCGTCGACGCCTTCGAGCGACACGTCGCCGTCAACCTGCTCGGCATGAGCAGCTGCATCGCGGCCGTGCTCCCGTCCATGCTGGCGCGTGACGAAGGGACGATCGCCGGTGTCGCCTCCGTCGCCGGCTTCCGCGGTCTCCCCGGCGCCGAGGCCTACGGAGCGACGAAGGCCGCGCAGATCTCGATGCTCGAATCCCTGCGGATCGACCTGGCCGACACCGGGGTGCGCATCACGACCATCTGTCCCGGGTTCGTCGACACGGACATGACGGCGGCGAACGACTTCCCGATGCCGTTCATGATCAGCGCGGAAGCCGCGGGCCGCGCGATCTGCGACGGGCTCGAACGGCGCCGCACGGAGATCGTGTTCCCGCCTGCGATGGCGGCCCTCATGCGGGGGGCGCGGCACGTACCGACCTCCGGCTGGCCCCTGTTGTGGCGCGTGGCGCGCAACGGACGCGCCGGGGCTCGCCGCGACCAGGAGCCCGCGGCATGAAGATCGTCCGGACGGTGCGGGTCGACAAGCCGGCCGCCGAGGTCTTCGCCTACCTCGCCGACTTCACGACGACGACGCAGTGGGACCCCGGCACCGTGCGCACCGTGCGCGAACAGGGTGACGGCGGGATCGGCACGACCTACCGGAACACGTCGCGCTTCCTCGGTCGGCGGACCGAGCTCGTCTACCGCGTCGTGCACCGGCACGAGCCGGACGTCATCCAGCTCGTCGGCACCAACAGCACCGTCACCGCGACCGACACCATCGAGGTCCGCGCACTCGCCGCCGGGACCGAGGTGACGTACACCGCGGACTTCGCCTTCTCCGGCTTCGCGGCGCTCGCGGCCCCGCTCCTCCGCCTGCCGCTCAAGCGGCTCGGGGATCAGGCCGCCGCCGGGATGCGGACAGCGCTCGAACGCTTGTGAACCGCCCGCTGGCGATGCGGCCTAGGCGCTGGGAACGAGCTCGGCGTCGTCCTCCAGGTGGTGGGCCACGCGCGCGGCGTGCACGAACGGCTCGTCGTCGCGGCGGGTCGGCACCGCGAGCGCCGCGAGGGCGGAGACGAGGCCGGTGATGCCCAGGACGATGAAGGCGGTCGTGTAGCCCGACTCGTGCGGCGCTTGGTCGCCGTGCACGCCGGACGTCACGATGAGCGTCACCACGGTGGTGCCGATGGCCCCGCCGATGGTGCGGACGTTGGTGTTCATGCCGGCGGCCGCCCCGACCTGGTCCGGTCGGACGGCTTCGACGACCAACGTCGACAGCGCGGAGAACCCGAGCGCCATGCCGATGCCGAACACCGCCGCCATCGCGGAGACGACGCCGATGTTCGTGTGCGAGAACGCGAGCACGAAGTACGTCACGGCGGTCATCGCGCCACCGACGAACGTGACGCCGCGCGAGCCGATGCGCTCGGTCAGGCGGCCGACCATGAAGCCGACGATGAACATCGCGGCGGCGAACGGCGCTTCGTAGAAGCCGGTGGTGGTGACCGAGAGACCGAAGCCGTAGCCGCTGCTCTTCGCCGTCTCGATGAACGCGGGCACGATCGCGAGAAAGGAGTACTGCACGGCGCCGAACGCCAGCGCGACGACGTTGGTCCGCCACACCGCCGGGATGCGCATCATCTTCATGTCGATGAGCGGCTTCTGCGAGCGGTTCTCGACGGCCACCCACGCGGCGAACGCGATGATGAACGCAGCGAGCAGCCCGATGACCTTCGGGTCGGTCCATCCCCAGCTCGGACCCTCGCTCACACCGAGCAGCAACCCGACGAGCCACAGCGAGAGCGTCAGCGACGGGAGCAGCGTGATGGAGCCCGACGCGCGCACCGGCGACTCGGGGATCCACAGCCACGTGGCGAGCGCGCCGAACACGACGAACGGCAGCGGCAGCCAGAACAGCCACGCGAAGCCGAGGTGCGTGGTGACCGGTCCGGCGAAGACGAGTCCCAGGCCACCGCCCGCGGCGAGCAGGCTCGACACGGTGCCGATCGCCCCCGCGACGCGCTCCTCGGGGAACTCATCCCGGATGATGCCGAAGGCGAGCGGGAAGATCGCGCCGCCCATGCCCTGGATGGCTCGGCTGACGAACAGCACCGAGATGTTCGGGGCGAGTGCGCCGAGGACCGAGCCCGCGCCCAGCAGTGCGATGCAGCCGACGAGCACCTTCTCCTTGCCGACGATGTCGCCGAGCCGCCCCAAGATCGGTGTGGCGACGGCGGCCGAGAGCAGGAACAGCGTGATGACCCAAGCCGCGGTGTCCTGCGAGGTGTGGAAGTGCTTCTCGACGACCGGGAGGACCGGGAGCAGGAACGACTGCGTGACTGAGTAGGCCGTCGTGGCGACGCAGAGGACTGCGAAGGTCAGGCGCGGACGCGACTGCGTCGCGTGAGACATGGCGAACCCCTCTGTAGCGGAGCGGGCGCTCCGTTTTCAGCCTAGACGGCTACCGGAGGGGACGCTCCGCTTTGTGACGGGAGGCACTTCTCCGTCGCCCGGCGCGGCCACCAAGGCATCCGCGCTACGAAGGGCGGCCGGGTGGCCCGCCGGACCGTCACCAGATGCGGCGGAGCTGCGCGCCGATGCGGCGCTCGCGCAGCTGCGCGCGGCGCTCGTCCGACGTGACGAACGCGGTGTCGGCGGGCAGGTGCTTGCGGACGTCGGCCACCTTCACCTTCGTGACCTCGGCCAACGGGTGCGCGTTCGCCTTGTAGAGGCGCATCTGCAAGATGCCCCACGGCCAGTCGGCCTTGTCGAGCCAGTTGTGCACGCCCGGGTCCTGCTTCGAGACGACCACGCGGAGCACACCGTCGCTGTCGACCTTGGCCTGCGCGTCGTTGAGGCTGGACAGCCGGTTGACCCAGTCAACGGTCGCGAAGCGGTCGTCGGCGACGAGGATCTGCCAGTAGTGGCACTCCGAGGGCAGCGGCACCTCGACCACGAGGGCCTCGTCATCGGCGATGTCGTAGACGCCGTCGTAGTACGCCTGCTTGGCGAGGCCGCCGGCCTCTTCGATCCACTGCGACTTGAGCAGCACGTTCAGGCCGTGGTGCTCGCGGTAGTAGCGCACCAGCTGCATGTCGAACTCGATCATCCCGGTGATCCAGCCGCGCATGTCCGCGAACTTCTGCGCGAACACGTCCGGGGTCATGTCCGCGCCGGGACCGTCGATGCGGTTCACGGCGACACGGGCGTCGACCTCGTTCACCCAGTCGCACGCGCACAGGCGCATGAGCAGGCCGCTGCAGCGCGGGTCGAGCGGCCACCAATCGCCCGTGTGGCCGTCGGGACGCTCGGCACTGACGATCAGGTGGAACGAGCCGTCGTCGGCGATGGTGATCTCGTCGAGGTCGATCGTCGCGCGCAGCGGCGGCCCCGGCTTGCGCTCGTGCACCTTGCGCGGCGCGAGCATCCGGTCCTCCTGCTGCGTGATCTCGACGAAGCGCGAAGTGCCCCGGAACCCGGTGATCTCGTAGGTGCCCGCCGGGTCGACCTGGATGGTCTTGTAGACGTAGTCGGGGTTCGGTCCGCCCTGGTTGCACGCGTAGTTCCACAGCGGCATGAACACCGGGCGTGCGTCGTCGGTGTAGACGTGGCAGAGGTAGCCGCACGCGAGGATCGACAGCGCGAGCTTGGTCATGTCCTGCTGCTCGGTGACCGTCGGCGCCTCGGGTCGCCAGGTGGCCATGAGCTCGTCGACCACACCCTTCAGGCCGTCGATCTGCTCGTCCCAGGTCGGCAGCGCGCTCATGCTCTCTCCACGGTCACGTCGAAGTGGCGGATGTAGAAGTCGTAGTCCGAGCGGATCTGCGCGGCGGTGAGGCCGTACTGCTCGGCGGTGTAGCGGTGGGTGCCCTGCGCGCCGACGCGGTTCGCCTCCTGCCAGGCGCTGATCGCCTGCCATGTGGACGGCGTGAGCTCGAGGCCGAGCCAGTCGTAGATGCGGCGCACCGTTCCTTCAGGATCCGCGACCAGCTCACGGTGGTGCACGTCGAGGAAGCGCTCCTCGCCGATGCGGGCCCGCGCCGCGATGGCGTTCTCCATGCCCTCGCGCAGGTGCTCCGAGATCTCGCGGCCGAGCGCGACGACGTCGCGCTCGCCGTCGGCCTTGGGCAGGATCGAGCTGACGATGCTCGCGTAGGACGGCACGACCTTCGCCGGGTCGCGGTGCGTCATCACGAAGCGGATGTCGGGGTAGGCCGCCACGAGCGCCTCGAGGTGGAACTTGTGGTGCGGCGCCTTGAACAGCCACAGGTCCGGCGGGCTCTTCGAGCCGAGCAGCGTGACGACCCGGCGGTGGTACGCGTAGGTCTCGGTGAGGTCCGCGCGGCGCCACCACCGGCGGTAGCCCGCGACGGGCAGCGTCATCTGCTGGCCGTGGAACGCCATGCCGAGGACCTCGGTGTCCTCCATCGTCGCGTCGACCTCGAAGATGTGCATCGCCTTGTAGTCGGGCGACCGCGCTTCGTTGTGCGCGATGAACGCCTGCCGGCGCGGGTCGTTCGCTTCGTCGCCGGCGACCGGCGGCGGTACCGGCCGGGTCTGCTCCCAGCCGCGCAGCGACCGGAGCTGCGGGTCGAGGGAGAGCATGTCGGCGAGGGCGGTGGTGCCGGTGCGGGGGAGGCCGTTGATGTCGATCGGTCCGCGGATGACGGCCTCGTCGAGCTCCGGGTGCTCCGCGTAGTACGTCTCCACCTGCAGCCGGTTGACCAGCCGGCGGCGCAGGTCGCCGATGACCGCGGCGTCGACCGCCGGGTCGACGTCGCCGTCGTGCTCGAGGCTGTCGAGCAGCACCGCGAGCCCGTCGCGGAAGTCACCCGGGCCGAAGTCGTCGTGCCCGCCTTCGGCGACGGCTTCCGCGAGCAGCGCGTCGGCGGAGGGGTAGCGGCTCACCCGGGGCTCACGCGGTCCGGGTAGAGCTCGGCCGCCATCCGGCGGAACCCGTCCTTCCAGTGCACGGTGCACGGGCCGGTGATGGAGGCGCGCTTCGTCGGGTCGCCCACCGAGCCCAGCGAGGCTCCGGGCACCGGCCGGACCGGCAGCTCGCCGGGGACACCGAGCAGCTCGCCGAAGAACGCGGACCACTCCTGCACGCTGACCGCGTCGTCGCCGGCCCAGTTGACGATCGTCGCCGGCACGGACGCGACGTCGAGGAGCGCCTCGAGCTGCAGCGCGATGTCGTCGTCGTGGATGGGGGTGTAGGGGAGCGGATCCCAGCGCGCCGCCATCGGAGTGCCGGCGACGAGCGACGCGAGGTAGTGCGCGGGCAGCCCACCCCGGGCCCCGTAGGCCGCTCCCATGCGCGCGATCGTGATCGGCAGGTCGAACGCACGGGCGCAGTACCGCGCCACCGCCTCCTCCGCGATCTTCACGATCGAGTACGGCTGCGGCGAGGGCAATCCCGCGTCGCCCAGCGGGTCGAGCTCGTGGAACGGGTGCCACGGGTCCGGGTGCGGCTTGTAGACCGTAACGGTCGACATCACGAGGGCGGCCTTCGCCGTGCGGCAGTGCTGCAGCAGGAGACCGGTGCCCTCCGCGTTCACGCGCAGCCCGCGCTCGTAGTCCTCCCCGAAGTCCGCGGCGATGTGCAGCAGGTAGGTGAAGTCGGAGGGCAGATCACCGAAGTCGCCGTCGCCGTAGTCGAGCGCGCGGGTCGTCACGCCGAGCGCGTCGACGGCGTCGCGCGTGGCGGGATCGGTGAAGCGGGCGATGCCCCACACCTCGTTCTCCTGGGCAAGGGACTCGGCCAGGCCGAACGCGATCTTGCCGGCCGGACCGGTGATCAGGACCTTCTCGTCGCGCAGCATCCGTCCGTCCCTCTGCCAGCCGAATCTTTGATCCAAAAGACCCGCGCGGGGCACACTACCCACGTGCCCGCTGAGATGGACAGCCCTTCCGGGCCATCCACCGAAGGCGCGCTGGACGGTCTGCTCGCCGTGCTCGACCTCGTGCCGCTGGCCGCCGACCGCTTCCGGGCGGCCTGCGAAGGGGGGCGTCTCTTCGACCGGATCTACGGTGGCCAGCTGCTCGCGCAGGCGATCGTCGGCGCCGGCCGGACGGCGCCCGACCGGGACGTCAGCTCGGTGCACGCCACGTTCGTCGAGGCCGGCGACCCGGCCCGCGACGTGGTGGTCGCGGTGCAGCGCGTGCGCGATGGGCGATCCCTCGTGACCCGAGAGGTCACCGTGATGCAGGGCGACCGGACGCTGCTGGTGGCGCTCGTGTCCCTGCACAGCACCGGTACGGATCCCGACGTCGGGCTGCCGATGCCTGCCGTCCCCTCGCCGGGCGATCTGCCGGCTGTGCAGCACTGGGCGGCCGAGCACGGTCGGCACTGGATCGAGCACCCGCCGCCGGTCGAGCTGCGCATCGGCGAGCCGCTCACGTTCCTCGGGGGCGCGGCGGGTGAGGGGCCGCGCTCGCACTGGATGCGCGTGCCGCGCGACGTCGGCGACGATCCCGTGCTGCACGCCGCGCTGCTCGCCTACGGCAGCGACTTCTTCCTGATGGACGTGGTGTTCCGGATGCACCCGCACGGCGCGGGCGTCGGCCGGTTCGGGGGGTTCAGCCTCGACCACGCCATCTGGTTCCACCGGCGCCCGCGCTTCGACGAGTGGCACGTGCACACGCAGGAGGGACTCGCAGTGGTCGGTGACCGGGGGCTCGCGCAGGGACGCATCCACGATCGCGGCGGCCGACACGTCGCGACGGTGATGCAGGAGATCGTCGTCCGCCGGCTGGCCGCGTCATGACCCGGCCCGCGCACGCGCTCTACGAGCAGCCGTGGCCGGACGGGGAGTACCGCTTCTTCCAGATGGGCTACGTCGTCGGCGACCTCCTGTCGGCGGCGGCCACCTGGGCCCGCGTGTTCGGCATCGGACCGTTCCACGTGCTGCCGATCGCCGAGCAGACCGGCACGTATCGCGGGCAGCCGGCCGCGTGCTCGATGCAGGTGGCAGCCGCCCAGGCCGGACCGGTCCAGATCGAGCTGATCCAGCAGCACTGCGACCGGCCGAGCATCTATCGCGAGTGGCGGCGCGGCAACGTGTCCGGGCTTCACCAGCTCTGCTCGATCACCTGGGACTACGACGGCAAGAAGGAGCACTACGGGGGTCTGGGCTACGACCTCCTGGCCGAGAGCGACAACGGCCGCTTCCGCGTCGCGTACTACGACACCGTCGCGGACTTCGGGTTCGTGACCGAGATCGTCGAGGCGGTGCCGCGCTTCCTGGAGCAGATCGCCGCGGTCTCGCGCACCTGCGCGGAGTGGGACGGGACCGATCCGGTGCGCATCCTCACGCGCGACGGCTACCGCGTGCCCGGCGCATGACCGCGAACCCTCGCGGCGTGGTCGTCGTCGGCACCGGGTTCGGCTGCCGCATCCACGTCCCCGCGCTGCGCGAAGCGGGCTTCGATGTCGTGGGCCTCGTCGGCGCCGACGCCGACCGCACCCGGCGGCGCGCGGACCGCGCGGGCATCGCCCACGCCGGTACATCACTCACCGAGGCGTTGCGCGTGCCGCACGCCGACGTCGTCATCGTCGCCACACCGCCCGACACGCACGCGGAGCTCGCCGAGGAAGCGGTCGCCGCCGGCCGGCACGTCCTCGTCGAGAAGCCCTTCACGCTCGACGCGCCCGAGGCCCACCGGCTCGTCGACGCGGCGAACGCGGCGGGCGTGGTCGCCCTCGTCGGTCACGAGTTCCGCTTCGCCCCGGAACGCGTGACGTTCGGCGACGCGGTCAACCGCGGGCTCGTCGGCACACCGCGCCTCGCCACCTTCATCGGGCACACGTCGTTCCTCGCGGCGTTCGGCGACGTGATGCCGGGGTGGTGGTACGAGCCGGGCCGCGGCGGCTGGCTGGGTGCCGCGGTGTCGCACCGCATCGACGCCGTGCATGTGTGGCTCGGCGAGATCGCGAGCCTCAGCGCGGCCCTGCCCGCCCGCTCGGCGGACACCGCCGAGGACTCGGTCTCGGTGCGCTTCCGCCTGCAGAGCGGCTGCGAGGCCGTCCTGCAGGAGAGCGCCGCCGTCTGGGGCCCCGGGCTGTCGATCACCTCGGTGGCGGGCACCCACGGCACCGTGGCCATCACCGCGGACGGCGTCACGCTCGCCACCGCAGACGGGACGCGCACGCTCGAGCCCGCGGGCCCGCCGCTGCCGGTCACGGTGCCGCGAAGCGACGACCCGCGCAAGGCGCTGCACCACATCGAGCTCGAGCCCGCGATCGCGCAGGCGATGGCGCTGCGTGGCCTCGTGGCCGGCCGGCCGCCGGCCGACGACCTCGTCGCACCGGCCACGTTCCGCGACGGCGCCGCGTGCATGGAGGTGCTCGACGCGATCCGTCGCTCGGCCGCCGCCGGCGGCGCGGAGTGTGAGGTGCGCCGTGCCGGCTGAGCGCAGCGCGCGCCGCTTGCGCGCGGTGCGCACCAAGACGAGCTCCGCCGTCGTCGAGCACGTCCTCGACGAGGTATTCGAGGGGCGGCTGCGCGCGGGGGATCGCATCGACCTCGACGAGATCAGCGCCGAGCTCGGCGTCAGCCGGCTGCCGGTGCGCGAGGCGATGGTCATCCTCGAGCGCGACGGCATCGTGTCCACCACGTACCACCGCGGCGTGTACGTCGAGCCGTTCGATGCCGCGTCGATCAGCGACGAGTTCGAGATCTTCGGCCTGCTCAGCGGGCTCGCCGTCCGCCGACTCGCCGAGCACCCGGACCCGCAGACGATCGCCGCGCTCGAGGAGCTCGTCGCCGACCTGCGCGAGGCGAAGCCGGGCGACGCGGACGGGATCTTCGAGATCGTGCAGCAGATCATGACGGTGGAGCACCGCGCCGGTGGTTCGCGCCGGCTGCGCGCGGAGCTGCGCTCGCGCACCGGCTTCCTGCCCTACGTGTTCCGGGTCGGCAGCGGCCGCAAGCACACTGTCACGGTCGCCGCGCACAGCGCTGTGCTGCAGGCGATCGTCGACGGTGACGGCGAGGCGGCGGCGCGGCACCGCTTGGAGGACATCCGCGAGGCCGGCCGGCGGGCGGTCCGCGAGCTGCAGCGCCGAGGGGTCCTCACCTGACCTGCGCCGGGCCCGGCCCACCGCGGCCCACGCCGTCCGGCGGGCTGCCGGTCGCGACGTCTGACAAGGTGTCAGGGCAACGATCTGCGGGAGAACGTCGGAGGACTGGCATGGGCGCGGCCGCGCTGACCGTCACGCCGATCGCCGGCGCGCTGGGCGCCGAGATCAGCGGCGTCGACCTCGACACCGAGCTCGACGACGACACGATCGCCGCCATCCGGGCGGCGTGGCTCGAGCACCTCGTCGTCTTCTTCCGCGACCAGCCCATCGACAACGACCGCTTCGTGGCGTTCGCGAAGCGCCTCGGGCCCATCGGGGCCTACCCGTTCGTGCCGGGCATCGAGGGCCACCCCGAGGTGATCGCGGTGCTCAAGGAACCGCACGAGACCGTGAACTTCGGCGGCATCTGGCACTCCGACACCACCTACCTCGAGCGCCCGCCCATGGCGACGCTGCTGCTCGCACGGGAGATCCCGCCGCACGGCGGCGACACGATGTTCGCCAACCAGTACGCCGCCTTCGCAGGGCTCTCGCCGGCGATGCAGCGCCTGCTCGAGCCGCTCAAGGCGGTCAGCAGCTCCGCGCTCGCCGACGTGAGCAAGACCCGCGAGGACCGGGTGCGCGGGCAGGAGCCGACCCAGGACTACGAGGCGGTGCACCCCGTGGTGCGCACCCACCCCGAGACCGGGCGCAAGGCGCTGTTCGTCAACATCGCCCACACGGCGCGCTTCGACGGCATGACCGAGGAGGAGAGCCGCCCGCTCCTCCAGTTCCTGTTCGCCCACCAGGTGAAGCCCGAGTACACCTGCCGCTTCCGCTGGGAGCCGGGCTCGCTGGCCATCTGGGACAACCGGTGCTGCCAGCACAACCCGATCAACGACTACCACGGCCACCGCCGCCTGCTCCACCGCATCACCCTCGAGGGCGACATCCCGGCGTGAACCCCTCCTGACCCTGACGCATGTGTCAGGGTTGGGGCCGTGGAGACCGATGCCCTGCTGGCGTTCCTGACCGCACAACCGCACGAGCGCTGGGTGGGCCAGCGGGCTGAGGCGGCGGTCACGTCACGGGTCAACTCGATGGGCCAGTCCGACTTCAACGTCACCCGCTTCGCGGACTGCGAGGCGGTGCTGCGCGACTCGGAGACGTTCTCGTCGTCGATCAACGCCGAGGTGATCGGCCAGTTCATGGGCGACCTCATCCTCGCCATGGACGGTCGTCAGCACGGTCAGTACCGCAAGCTCGTCTCGCACGCCTTCCGCCCGTCGGTGCTCGCGCAGTGGGAGGCGACGCTCGTGCTGCCGACGATCACGCGCATCCTCGACGCGGTCGTGGCGAAGGGCACCGGCAAGGGGGAGCTGGTCGGGGACGTGACGTACCCGTACCCGGTGCAGATCATCTGCGCGATGGTCGGCGTGCCGCTCGACGACGTCGACCAGTTCGCCCTGTGGGCGCTGCAGATCAACACCGGCCCCCTCGCGCCCGAGCAGGGGATGATCGCGTCGAAGGCGATGCGCGACTACCTCACGCCCATCGTCGAGGCGCGGAAGGCCGAGCCGCGCGACGACCTCATCAGCGAGCTGGTGCAGGCCGAGGTCGACGGCGAGAAGCTCACCGACGAGAAGATCTACGGCTTCCTGCGACTGCTGCTGCCCGCCGGCGCGGAGACGACCTATCGGATGATGGGCAACGTCCTCACCGCGCTGCTCAACCACCCCGAGGCGATGCAGCGCTGCCGGACCGACGCCGCGTACCTCGACAAGGCGATCGAGGAGACCCTGCGGTGGGAGGCCTCGGTCACCACCGTCAGCCGCGTCACCACCCGAGACGTCGAGCTCGGCGGCTGCCCGATCCCGAAGGGCTCGCCGGTCACGGTGGTGAACGGCTCGGCCAACCGTGACGAGCGCAAGTACGCGGACCCCGACGTGTGGGACCCCGAGCGTCCCGACGAGGGTCACCTCGCGTTCGGATGGGGGGCGCACCTGTGCCTCGGCATGCACCTCGCCCGCCGCGAGCTGCGGGTTGGTGTCGCCGAGGTCTTGCGGCGGCTGCCCAACCTCCGGCTCGACCCGGACATGCCGGCGCCGACCATCATGGGCGAGGCCTTCCGGGGCCCGGACGCCCTGCACGTCCTGTTCGACGCCTGACCGCTGAGGCGCCGGAGCGGAGACCAGGGGAGAGGCGCGGCCCGCCCCGGCGCTTCCGCGCATCCTGCGGTGATGCAGATGTGACGAGGATGTGAGGCTCACATCTCGATCACACGTACCCCTCACACAATGGTCCCGTGCGCGTGCTGGTGATCGAGGATGAGCGCCGCATGCTGGCGCTGCTGCGCCGCGGCCTGGTCGAGGAGGGCTACGCGGTCGACGTGGCCGAGGACGGGCGCGAGGGCCTCTGGATGGCCTCCGAGGTCGACTACGCGGCGGTCATCTGCGACGTGATGCTGCCGTCGCTCGACGGCTTCGAGGTCTGCCGCGAGATGCGCCGGGCCGGTCGGTGGGCGCCGGTCATCCTGCTCACCGCGCGGGACGCGGTGGAGGACCGGGTGCGCGGCCTCGACGCCGGCGCCGATGACTACCTCACCAAGCCGTTCTCGTTCGCCGAGCTCGCCGCCCGCGTGCGAGCGCTGGTCCGTCGTGGCGCGGTCGAGCGGCCGGCGGCCATCGAGGTGGGCGACCTCGTCGTCGACACCGTCGCGCACACCGTCACCCGCGCCGGCGTCGAGGTGTCGCTGTCGGCGAAGGAGCTCGCGATGCTCGAGCTGTTCGCGCGGCACCCCGACGAGGTGCTCACGCGCAGCCGCATCCTCGAGCACGTCTGGGACTTCGCCTTCGACCCCGCGAGCAACATCGTCGACCAGTACGTCGGGTACCTCCGTCGCAAGATCGACAAGCCGTTCGGGCGCAACGACCTGCAGACCGTGCGCGGCGCGGGCTACCGCCTGCGCGCGTCGCACGGTTCTTCGTCGTGACTCCCTCGTGACCCCACGGTGACTTCACTGTGACCGCGCTGCGCCTGCCGAAGAGCGTCCGCGCCCGCCTCGTCGTCGGCAGCACGTTCGCCGCGTTGGTCATCGGCGTGGCGAGCGCGCTGATCCTCACGCTCTCGCTCGACCACGGGCTGAGCACGAGCCTCGACGCGGCGCTCGCCGCGCGCGCACAGGACCAGGTCGCGGCGCTCCCGCCGGACAACGGCGCCGACGAACGCGTCGCGATCATCGACGGCATGCGGGACGTCGGCGCGTTCGCCGTCGTCGTCGCCTCCGACGGCACGGTCGCCGGCGCCGAGCCGAGCCGGTTCCCCCGTCGCCTCCTCAACGCGGTCCGGGCGCTCGGGCCGGGTCCGCGCAACACGTTCCTCACCGTCGGCAGCATCGACATGCGGGTGCGGGTCGAACCCGCAACCGTGCACGGCACGCACTGGACCGTGATCGTCGGCATCGACTCGGGGCAGGCGGAGGACGCCATCGACGACGTGCAGATCGCGCTCGCGATCGTCGGACCGATCCTGCTCGTCATCGTCGCCATCGGCGCATGGGTCGTGTCGGGCTCCGCCCTGCGCCCCGTCAACCGGCTCCGCCGCGACGCGGCTGCGCTCGGAACGCACGACGTCGCGGTGCGGCTGTCGGTGCCGGACACCCGTGACGAGATCGCCGATCTCGCCCAGACGTTCAACGGTCTGCTCGATCGGCTGCACAAGAGCCTGGCCCGCCAGCGCGACCTCGTGGCCGACGCCGGACACGAGCTGCGCACGCCGCTCGCCGTGCTCCGCACCGAGCTCGAGCTCGCCGACCGGCCGGGACGCAGCGCCGAAGACCTCGCGGACGCCGTCGCGCACGCCCGCATCGAGGTCGAGCGCCTGTCGCGGCTCGCCGACGACATGCTGTTCCTCGCGCACGCCGACGACGGGTCGCTGCGGCTGTCCTGCGAGCGGGTCGACTGCTACGAGCTGCTGCACGCGGCGACCCGGGCGCTGCGGGGCACCGCGGCGCAGGCAGGGGTGCGGCTCGTCGTGCGCTGCCCGTCACCGCTCATCGTGTGGGCGGACCCTGTGGTGCTGCGGCGCGCGGTCGACAACCTCCTCAGCAACGCGGTGCGGGCGTGCGACGGCGGCGGGCTCGTCGTCGCGTCCGCGAGCACCGACGCCGACACCGTCGTGCTCACCGTCGCCGACGACGGCCCCGGCTTCGACGAGCTCCTGCTCCCGCGCGCCTTCGACCGGTTCACCACCGGTGCCTCGACGCGGAGCTCGGGGAGCGGCCTCGGGCTCGCCATCACGGCCGAGATCGCGAGCGCGCACGGCGGCACCGTCGAGGCGCGCAACGCCGCCGACGGCGGCGCCGAAGTGAGCGTGCGCATCCCGCGCGCCGCAACCCCCGCCCACCCTGATCTGGAAGGCACCCCCGCGTGAGCGCACTGTCCTGGACCGAAGCGGCCGTCGTCGGCGCGATGCAAGGCGTCGCCGAGCTGTTCCCCGTGTCGAGCCTCGGCCACAGCGTGCTGCTCCCAGCGCTCATCGGCGGCAGGTGGGCGCGCGACCTCGACGTCAGCAAGGCGGAGTCGCCGTACCTCGCGTTCATCGTCGGCCTGCACGTGGCCACCGCGCTCGCGCTGCTCCTGTACTTCCGTCGCGACTGGGCGCGCATCATCCGCGGTCTCTTCTCGAGCATCGGCAAGCGCAAGGTCGAGACGCCGGACGAGCGCCTGGCGTGGCTGCTCGTGCTCGCGACCATCCCGGTCGGCCTCACCGGGTTGCTGCTCGAGCACACGTTCCGCACCGTCCTCGCCAAGCCGATGCCCACGGCAGCGTTCCTCTGCGCGAACGGCGTGCTGCTGCTCGTCGTCGAGCAGCGTCGTCGGGCCGCCGGCGCTGAGGTCTCGGTGCAGGAGGCCCCGCTCGACGAGCGCGAGACCGGCATCGAGGTCGACCGCCGCCTCGCATCGCTCTCGGTCACGCGCACGGTCGCGGTGGGCGCCACGCAGATCGCTGCGCTCGCTCCCGGGATCAGCCGCAGCGGCATCGCCTTCGCCGGCGGCCTCCGCGCCGGCCTCGACCACGAAGAGGCGGCGCGCTTCTCGTTCCTCCTGGCGACGCCCGTGATCCTCGCCGCCGGCGTGCTGAAGCTGCCCGACCTCACCGGGCCCCTCGGCAACGGCATCCGTGGCCAGGTCCTGCTCGGCAGCGCGTTGTCCGGGGTCGGCGCCTACCTCTCGGTGGCACTCCTCGTCCGCTGGTTCCGCAGCCGGTCGGCGCGCGCCTTCGGGGTCTACTGCCTCGCCGCCGGCGCGATCAGCCTGCTCGTCCTCGGGCTGCGCTGACGCGAGAACGGGCCGCTGCCCAACCTCCGGCTCGGCCGCCGTTGATGCGCCGACCGTCCCTGCCCGCCGACCCCGAAGGGCTGGATGACTGCGATGGGCGACCCCTCGGCCACGCGATCGCGCAGCGGTGCGCGGAGATCGGCGCCTACCTCAGCGCAGTGATCCCTGGTGCAGCGGCTCCAGCTGCACGGGCATGCCGTCGGCCGGCACCGGAAGCGACGTGAGGTCCCAGGTGGTGCGGTAGCCGGGAGGCACGGTGAACCGGCGGGTGCGGAGCAGGTGGTGCACCAGCGTCTTCACCTCGTTGACCCCGAACGTCATCCCGATGCACTTGTGTGCGCCCCCGCCGAACGGCACGTAGGCGAAGCGGTGCTGCTTGTCCTCGCGTCGACCTTCGGCGAACCGCTCCGGGTCGAACGCGAGCGGGTTCGACCAGATCTCGGGCATGTAGTGGTTGAACCACGGGGAGATGCCGACGAGGGTGCCCGCGGGGACGAAGTGGCCGACGAGCTCGGTGTCGGCAACCGTCTTGCGGGCGAGCGACGGCACCGGCGCCACGATGCGGAGCGTCTCCTTGATGCAGAGGTCGAGCGTGGTCAGGCTGTCGAGCACGTCGAGCGACAGCGGCCCGTCGACGGCCAGCGACTCCGCGCGGGCCTTCTCCTGCCACTCCGGGTGCGCGGCGAGCTGGCCGACGACTGCCGACGAGGTGATCGTCGAGGTGTCGTGCGCCGCCATCATCAGGAAGATCATGTGGCTCACGACGTCGTCGTCGCTGAACGTCTCGCCGTCGTCGGTGCGCGCGTGGCACAGCGCTGCGAACAGGTCGTCGCCGTCGGTCGCCCGCTTCGCGGGCAGCCGCGAGCGGAAGAACTCCTCGAGCACCGCTCGGCCCTTGAGGCCGCGGGCCCACTTCCCGTTGCCGATGGGCTTGCGCACGACCGCAGTGCCGGCCCGGACGGTGTCGACGAACGCGGTGTGCAGCCGGTCCGCCGCTGCGTCGAGCTCGCCGCCCATGAAGATGTCGGATGCGATGTCGAGCGAGAGCTTCTTGATCGACGGGTACATGAAGACCTGCGCATGCATCGGCCAGCCCGCGATGTCCTTCTGCGCGAGCTCATCGACCCGGTTCAGGTACGTCGCGAGCCGGTCCCGGACGAAGGCCTCCTGCATGATCCGGCGGTGCAGCATGTGCTCACCTGCGTCGAGCAGCATCAGCCCGCGGCGGAAGAACGGGCCGATGAAGTACTCCCAGCCGGTCTGCGAGAACGCCTTGTCCGCGTTGGCCAGCACCGCCTGCGTCGCGTCCGGCCCGAGCGCGGTGACCATGCGGATGCCGAACGCGCGGTTCCACGACACCGGGCCGTAGGTGTCGTAGCAGCGCTGCGTGAAGCGCGGGCCATCGAGCAGCGCCTCGACGCTGCGGCCGATCACGGGCAGGCCGCCGCTGCCGTCGACGGGGCGCAGCGCGCTGCCGGCCGGCGGTTGTGCGAACGGCACGTGCGGCCACCGCTTGCGGTGCAGGACCGCGCGCAGCGCCCGGCCGCCGGGCAGCGCGTTGAACCGCAGCCGGTCCGGGTGCTCCCAGGTGCTCGTCGCGGTGCTCATGCGGCCTGCTCGCGGACGCCGCGGGCGATGCGCTCCTTGGCGCGGGTGAGCTGCGTCGGCTCACCGCGCACGGCGCGCAGCGCGCCGATGAGCGCACGACAGGCGATGAGCTCGCGCTCGTGCGGCGCGGGGAGCAGCGTGAGCTTGCGCGCGACGTTGGGCATGACGGCCACGGCACCGGCCCACACCGCGTTCCAGGCAGGCCTCACCGCGGGGTGGAGGCCGGGCAGGTTGCGCAGTGCGTTGATGCCCGTGGCGGCCTGCTCGCCGACGCAGAGCTCGGTGCGGAAGTCCTGGAACGCGTCGTCCAGCTCTGCCCAGGTGCGCGGCGGGTTCGGCACGCCGAGCGCCGCACCGACCTTCGCCGTCTCGGCCACGTAGCGGTCGAGCTCCTCGAGGGTGAGCGGGTCGCGCGAGAACCGCTGGTACGCGCTTGCCAGGGCCTGGTACTGCGTGATGTGCACCCACTCGAGCAGCCGGGGCTCGTTGGCGCTGTACGGCCGACCGTCGGGCGTCTCGCCGACGACCTTCTCGTGCACGGCCCGGACGATGCGCACCCAGCGCTCCGCCGCGGGAGTGCTTTCGTACGTCACGCCGAGCACGTAGTGGCCCGTACGGCGCGTGCGGCCGAAGAAGTCGTTCTTGAAGTCGCTGTGGTCGTAGACGCCGGCCATCGCGCGCGGCTGCAGCGTCTGCACGATGAACGCCGACATGCCGGCGACGAACGCGCTCGGGTCCGCGTGCACGCGCCAGATCACGCTGTCGGGCCCGAACCAGCCCGGGTCGCCGGCGACGTCGAGCGCGTCGTTCGTCTTCGGCGCCTCGGTCACCGCACCGAGCACCTTCAGCACGCTGCCGCCGTACAGCGGCGCCCCGAGGCCGGCGGCGCGGCCGGCGACATCTCCGAGCATCCGTTCGCGCCGGGTGGGGAGCGGGGGGTACCAGGTGGGCCTTCCGGACATGCCGGCTCCTTGCTCGTGGTGGACGGCGTCAGACCTTGACCGGGGGCAGGAGGTAGTGACGGGCGAAAGCGCGCATCTGGTCAGGGGTGTCGAGCGCGATGTAGCTGTCGGGCGTGAGGATGAACGACACGGTGAGGCGCACGCAGAGCTCGGCGACCGCCTGCGCGTCGACGGCGCGCAGCTCGCCCTTGCGCTGACCCGCCCGCACCCGGCCGGCGAGGTAGTCGCGCGCGAGCGCGAGCACCGGACCGCCTTCGAGCGTGACGTAGGGCAGCACGGCCTCGGGCTCCACCGCGAGCAGGCCGTGCACGAGCGAGTGCTCGCGCATCGCGGTGAGGATGGTCACGAAGCCCTCGACCAGCTGGTCGGCCGCGGTCGGCAGGTGCGCCACCGCGGTGTCCACGGCGTCGAACAGCGCCTGCGCCTCGCGCAGGAACACGGCCCGCACGAGGTCGTCCTTGCGCGGGAACCGGCGGTACACCGTGATGCGCGAGACGTCCGCGCGCCGCGCGATGTCGTCCATCGTCGTGCGGCGCAGGCCGAACTGACGCAGCTGGTCCCGGGCGGCGTCGAGGATGCGGAGGACGATCGGGTCGGCCAGGTCTTGCACCGCGTGCAGGAGCACGGGTGCTTCGTCCGCGCGCTGGCTCACCCGGCCCGCTCGCGGGCTCCCGGCGCCGAGCGGGCGCGCGTTCTCACGCGGCAAGCGCCGCCAGCTTCTCGATCAGCGCGACGCGGCCGGCGTGGTCGGGCGCCAGCGGCGTGATGTTCAGCGTCGTCGCGCCGGCCTCGCGGAACGCGGCGAGGCGCTCCTTGACGTAGCCCTCGGGGCCGATGAGCGACATGGCCTTCGCGAGGTCGCCGGGCACGGCCTTGGCCGCCTCGTCCTTCTTGCCGTCGAGGTAGAGGTCCTGGACCTCCTTGGCTTCCTTCTCGTAGCCGTAGCGCACCGCGAGGTCGTTGTAGAAGTTCTTGCCGCGCGCCCCCATGCCGCCGATGTAGAGCGCGAGCGTCGGGCGGATGAGATCGATCAGGTGCTCGACGGCGGTGCTTCCTTCACCGATCGCCACCGGCGCCTGCGCGACGATGTCGAGCGCGGGCAGCGACGCGTCGCGCTTCGCCCGGCCGGCGGCGAGCGACGCACCCCACACGTCGGCGGCCCGTTCGGGGTGGAAGAACACCGGCTCCCAGCCCTCGGCGAGCTCGGCGGCCATCTCGACGTTCTTGGGACCGATCGCGGCCACGAAGATCGGGATGCGCTCGCGCACCGGCTTGTTGATGAGCTTGAGCGGCTTGCCGAGCCCCGTGCCCCGGTCCGCCGGCAGCGGGATCGTGTAGTGCTTGCCGCTGTACGTGAGGGGCTCGCGCTTCCAGACCGTGCGGCAGATCTCGATGATCTCCTTCGTGCGCCCGATCGGGGCGTCGTAGGGGACGGCGTGCAGGCCCTCGATGACCTGCGGGCCGGACGTGCCGATGCCGAGCGTGAAGCGGCCGTCGGACACCATGTCGAGGCCGGCCGCGGTCATGGCCAGCAGGGCGGGCGTGCGCGAGTAGATCGGCAGGATGCCGGACGCGATGCCCACGGTCTTCGTGCGCGCCGCGATGTAGCCCATCTGGCTGACCGCGTCGAAGCTGTACAGCTCCGCGACGAAGACGATGCCGAGGCCTGCCTTCTCGTAGTCCGCGAGGCTGTCGACCGCTGCCGTGAAGCCGCCGTCGTAGGGCAGGCCCATCCCGATGCGCATGGAGCGAAGATACGATCTCAGCCACTTTGTATCAAGTGCGGCACCGAGCGGGAGCGCTACCGGCCGGTGAGCTCGCGCTTGAGGACCTTCCCGGCCGGGTTGCGGGGAAGCGCCTCGAGGAACGTCACGTCGCGCGGCACCTTGTAGCGCGCGAGGTTGCCGCGCACGTGCTCGCGCACCTGTTCCTCCGACAGGTCGGCGCCGCCACGCGGGACGACGAACGCAGCCAACCGCTGCCCGAACTCGTCGTCGGGCACGCCGACGACGCTCGCCTCGGTGATGTCCGGGTGCGCCGCGAGCAGGTCCTCGACCTCGGCGGGGAAGACGTTCTCGCCGCCGCTCACGATCATGTCGTCGTCGCGGCCGTCGATGAACAGCCGGCCCGCCTCGTCGAGGTGTCCGACGTCGCCGGTGGCCGCGCGGCCGTCGACGATCTCCTTCCCACCCCCGCCGGTGTAGCCCTCGAACACCATCTCGCTGCCGACGAAGATCGCGCCGACCTCGCCCGGCGGCACGGGCTTCCGGTCGGCGTCGAGCAGCGCGAGTGAGACGCCGCGCACCGCGCGGCCGACGGTGTTCGGGGCGGCGCGCAGGTCGGCGGGCGTCGCGACGCTCCCGATGGCGACCTCGGTCGAGCCGTAGAGGTTGTAGAGCTTGTCGCCCAACGTCTGCAGCGTTCGCGAGGCAAGGGTGCCGCCGAGCTGCGAGCCGCCGACCATGATCGCCTTCAGCGACGCGTGCGACGGCTTGCGCTCGGCGGCGTCGTAGGCATCGAGGATGCGGGCGAGCATCACGGGCACCACGGCGAGCAGGTCGGCCCGGTTCTCCTCGACCGCGCGCAGCGACCACTGCGCGTCGAACCGGCGGTTCAGCACGAGCGTCGACGAGAGCGCGGTCGCGAGCGTGAAGTGGGCGAAGCCCCACACGTGGAACATCGGGGCGGGCAGCACGGTCGTGCCGCGCGTGTGCAGCGGGATGCGTTCGAGCATCGCGGCGAGCGGGTCGAGTCCGGTGGCTCCGCGCGTCGCGCCCTTCGGCGTGCCCGTGGTGCCGGACGTGAGGATGCCGACCCGTCCGTGGTCGGGGGGCCGGGGGAGCGGGCCTTGGGCGTGCCCCGCGGCGAGGGTGTCGAGGCTGGCGTTCTGGGTGTCGGCGTCGACCCACGCGAGGACGCGTGGACCGTCGAAGTCCGCGGCCGTGACGCGCGGCGCGAACTCCTCGTCGTGGACGAGTGCGGTCACGCCCTCGCTGGCGATGACCGCGGCGAGCTGCGGGCCGGCGAAGTCGGTGTTCAGGCAGAGGGCCCGCGACCCGAGCTTCGTCGCCGCGACCGCGGCCTGCACGAAGCCCCGGTGGTTGCGACAGAGGATCCCGACGGTCGTCGTGTGGTCGACGCCGAGGTCTGCCAGCCCGCGCGCGATGCCGTTGGTCGATGCGTCGAGCTGGGCGAAGGAGATGCGGCCGCGCTCATCGACGATCGCGGGCGCGTCCGGGAACCGCTTCGCCGCCGCGGCGATCGCGCCCGCGGCGTTGCGCCCGTAGAGCTTCATGGCCTGGGCGGTGGAGACCACCTGATCGGGTCGCAGCGGGTTGAGCATGCCCGCGCGCGTGAGCGTCACCAGGGTCTGCAGCTTGCCGCCGATCATCGCGAGGTCCACCACGCGTCTCTCCTAGGTCAAGCGGACGCTAGCCGCACGCCGACGTCGGTGAGGGTCCGTCAGCGCGGCGACGCCGGCAGCCGGGTGGTGTCGACGCCGATCTCGGCGGCGCGCTTGGTGCGGGGGAGCGGCTTCGGTTCGTAGTCGGGACGGATCAACGCGTGGGTCACGGTGTCCGCGACGAACGCGATGTACCGCGCGTGCGTCCATCCGTGCAGCACGACGAGCGGGTAGTACGTCGGGTGCTGGAGGCACAGGATGTTCGCGGCTTCCCCGACGCTGACGTCCCTGCGGAGTGCGCCGCGCAGGTCGAGGTGCTGCGCCAGGTTCGTCATGCCGAGCACGCGCTGCTGCTCGAAGGCGTCGCGCAGCGCGCGGATCGACGGGTCGAGGCCGGCGGCGTCGTAGAGCGCCTGGGTGAGGCGGGCGGACCGTGACAGGGTGTCGCACATCATGTCGGCGTAGTCGCGCAGGATCGCGCGCGCGTCAGGCACCTGCATCTGCGCGCGGATCCGGTCGCGCATCATCAGCGGCACGTCCTCGTCGTCGCCGGCCACGGCCCAGTCGATCCCGAGCTTGAGGCACTCGAGCTTGCCCCCCACGGACGTGAACACCGTCTTGCGGCTCACGCCGGCGGCCGCCGCGATGGCGTCGACCGTCGTCGGGCCGTAGCCGTCGCGGACGAACAGCTCGGTGGCGGCGGCGATGATCGCGCGCCGCGTCGCCCGGGCCTGGTCAGCGCGCAGGCTCGAGGTGTAAGACCGCTTGACCGGCGTGGGCATTCATGCCACCTTAGGTGTAACGAACACACCAGAAGTGTATTCGATCATGCGAGCGATGGGGGGAGCGACATGAAGGTCGTCGTCGTGGGAGCGGGGCCGGTCGGCATCGTGACGGCGCTGGGGCTGGCACGCGACGGGCATGAGGTGACGGTCGTCGACCGCGATCCCGGGCCGGCGGCGGACGGCACCTGGCAGCGCAAGGGCGTCATGCAGTACCTGCTGCCGCACTTCTGGCGCCACATCGTCCGCCAGTGCCTGGCCGAGGACCTGCCCGACGTGTGGGACGCGCTGGTCGCCGCGGGCGGCCGGCCGCTGACGCCGCCCGGCGCCCCCGGCTTCATCACCGCGCTCGCGGCCCGTCGGAGCACGGTCGAGACCGCGTTGCGGGGCGTGCTCGCGCAGGAGCCCAACGTGCGCACCGTCACCGGCCACGCCGAGGACGTCGTCGTCGACGGCGGGCGCGCCCGCGGCGTGCGCGTCGACGGCACGACGATCGATGCCGACCTCGTCGTCGATGCGGGCGGGCGCGCATCGCGCTTCGCCGCCGCGCACCGCCCGCCGATGGAGAGCAGCTCGTGCGGGCAGGCCTACGTGTCGCGCATGTTCCGCGCCCGGCCCGGCGTCGAGCCGCTCGACTCGCCGACGCCCATCGGCGCGTTCAGCGATCGGTACCTCACGATCGTGTTCCCGCAGGACGCGGGCACCCACTCGGCGCTGATCGTCCGCGCCGATGACGACGCCGCGCTGGCCAAGGTCCGTGACGACGCCGCCTACCAGGCGGTCACCGCGCTCATCCCGAACCTCGCGCCCTGGACCGACCTCGAGCGCTTCGAGCCGATCACCCCCGCGATGGCCGGCGCCGGCCTCACCAACGCGTGGGGCACGCAGCTCGGTGAGGACGGCGAACCCGCACTGCCCGGCCTGGTCTGGATCGGCGACACCATCCTCACCACCAACCCGTCGGCGGGCCGCGGCGTCTCGACCGGCCTCATGCAGGCCCGCCGGTTGCACCAGCTGCTCCGCGAGCACTCGGACGTGCGCGACGTCAGCACCGCCCTCGAGAGCTGGGCCGTCGAGCAGCTCAAGCCTTGGTACGACGACCACGTCATCTGGGACCGCAACCTCGTCGCGCGCTACTCCGGGGGCGACATCGACGTCGACGGGACGCTCTCGGGGGACATCTACTGCGACGCGGCTGCTGTCGTGCCCGAGCTCGCGCCGCTCGTGCCCCAGTACTTCGCGATGATGATGCTGCCGACGGGGTGGCTGCCCTTCGCCGACAAGGTGCGGGCGGTGCTGCGCGACGGCTGGCGGCCGCCGCTGGCCGAGGGCCCGAGCTACGACGAGCTGGCCCTCGCCGTGGAGCGCGTCGCGGCCTGACTACAGGGCGGGGTGGCCCTTGGCGAGGATCGGCAGCAGGACGCGCTTCGGCGTGAGGATCGCCGAGTAGGCCGCGATGCGGTTCGGCGCTCCGGGGATGACCACGCTCTTGCCCTTGAGCATCCCGTCGACGCCGGCCTTCGCGACCTCGGGTGCCGGCACCCACATGAACTTGGGCATGGACCCCTTCGCCCGTTCCTCGTCGAACCCGGCGGCCTGGATGAACTCGGTCTCGACGGGGCCCGGGCACAGCGCGGTCACCGTGATGTTGCTGCTCTTCAGCTCGACCGCGATGGCGCGTGAGTAGGAGTAGACGAACGCCTTCGACGCCGCGTAGCCGGCCTGCCCGGGGATCGGCTGGAAGGCGGCGGTCGAGGCGACGTTGAGGATCGCGCCGCCTCCGCGGGCGACCATGCCGGGGACGAACAGCGTGCACAGGTCGACGACCGCCTCGACGTCGGTGCGCAGCATCGTGAGCTCACGGTCCGGGTCCGCGTCCTGGATGCGGCCGGTGGTGCTGAAGCCCGCGTTGTTCACCAGCGCGGCGGCGACGAGCCCCCGCTCCTCGATCGCGGGCAGGATCGCGCGCCGGCTCTTCTGGTCGGACAGGTCAGCGGTGACGACCTCCGCGCGCACTGAAGCGCTGAGCTCGCTCGCCAGCTCCCGCAACGGACCCTCACGGCGGGCGACGAGCGTGACGCCGTAGCCCTTGCCCGCGAGCACCTTCGCCATCTCGGCGCCGATGCCGGACGAGGCGCCGGTGACGACGACGGTGCGGTCGGCCGCTGGTTCGAGGATCCCGGTCATGGCGCCCAACCTCTCACGCGGTCGCCTAGTTTCAGGTGTCGTGACCCCCGGAGGTGATCCGCTCGTCGAGGCCGCCCGTCAGTGGGGCGCGCGCGTGGGCGACCCGGCCGCCATGGCGACCGTCACGGGCCTGGTCCGCGCGCAGCAGGTCGTCGTCGCGGGGGTCGAGGCGATCCTCAAGCCGTTCGGCCTGTCCTTCGCCCGCTACGAGGTGCTGCGACTGCTCGCCTTCAGCCGCACCGGCGCGCTGCCCATGGGTTCGATGTCGCGCCGGCTGATGGTGCACAGCACCTCGGTCAGCAGCGCGGTCGACCGCCTCGAGCGGGCCGGTCTGGTCCGGCGCGGGCCGAGCGAGCATGACGGCCGCATCGTGCTCGCCGCCATCACCGAGGGGGGCCGCGTCGTCGTGGACAAGGCGACGACCGCGCTGCAGGAGGCCGCGTTCGGGCTCGACGGGCTGGGCGACGCCGACGCGCGCCGGCTCACCGCGGGGCTGGCCGCGCTCCGCCGGGCGGCCGGCGACCACGCGGCCGGTGACCCGCTTCACAAGATATGAGGAAGTCCTAGCAATCTCGGGAGGACGTCTTCATGATTGGGGGATGACGCCCGAGGAGATCGAGGCCGGCCGCCGGCGGTGGCAGGAGCGCTACGCCAGGACCACGCTGCGCGACGCCGACTTCACCACGCTGTCCGGTGTCGAGGTCGAGCCGGTGTACGGGCCGAAGCCGGGCGAGCAGCCCGAGGGCTTCGAGAACATCGGCTGGCCCGGCGAGTTCCCGTTCACCCGCGGTCTGCACGCCAGCGGCTACCGCGGCAAGCCGTGGACCGTGCGGCAGTTCGCCGGCTTCGGCAACGCCGAGCAGACCAACGAGCGCTACCGGATGATCCTGCGCTCCGGCGGCAACGGGCTCTCGGTCGCCTTCGACATGCCCACGCTCATGGGCCGCGACTCCGACGACGACCGTTCGCTCGGCGAGGTCGGGCACTGCGGCGTCGCCATCGACTCCGCCGCCGACATGGACGTCCTGTTCCGCGACATCCCGCTCGGCGACGTCACGACGTCCATGACCATCAGCGGCCCGGCGGTCCCGATCTTCTGCATGTACCTCGTCGCGGCCGAGCGTCAGGGCGTCGACACCTCGACGCTCGACGGCACGCTGCAGACCGACATCTTCAAGGAGTACATCGCGCAGAAGGAGTGGCTGTTCGCCCCCGAGCCGCACCTGCGCCTCATCGGCGACCTCATGGAGTACTGCGACCGCAACATCCCGCGGTACAAGCCGCTCTCGGTCTCCGGCTACCACATCCGCGAGGCGGGAAGCACTGCGGCGCAGGAGCTCGCGTTCACCCTCGTCGACGGCTTCGCGTACGTGGAGCTCGGCCTGGCGCGCGGTCTCGACGTCAACCGCTTCGCCCCCGGCCTGTCGTTCTTCTTCGACAGCCACATCGACTTCTTCGAGGAGATCGCTAAGTTCCGCGCCGCCCGCCGCATCTGGGCGCGCTGGCTGCGCGACGTCTACGGCGCCACCGACCCTCGCGCGCAGTGGCTGCGCTTCCACACGCAGACCGCCGGCGTCTCGCTCATGGCGCAGCAGCCCGACAACAACGTCGTGCGCACCGCCGTCGAGGCGCTCGCCGCCGTGCTCGGGGGGACGAACTCGCTGCACACCAACGCGCTCGACGAGGTGCTCGCGCTGCCCAACGAACGCACCGCGGAGATCGCGCTGCGCACGCAGCTCGTGCTGCTCGAGGAGACCGGCGTCGCCAACGTGGCCGACCCGCTGGGCGGCTCCTGGTACGTCGAGGCGCTCACCGACGAGATGGAGCGCCAGGCCGAGGCGATCTTCGACCGCATCAAGGGCTTCGGCGACGGCACCGTCGAGAACGGCATCACCTCGGGCATCCTGCGCGGCATCGAGGACGGCTGGTTCATGGCCGAGATCGCCGACGCCGCCTTCACCCATCAGCAGATGGTGGAGAAGGGCGACAAGCGCATCGTCGGCGTGAACTGCCACACCGAGACGGTCACCGGCGACCTCGACATCCTGCGCGTCTCGCACGAGGTCGAGAAGGAGCAGGTGCGCGTCCTCGCCGAGCGGAAGGCCCACCGCGACGACGCCGCCGTGCGCGCCGCGATCGCCCGCATGGTCGAGGTGGCCCGCACCGGGGAGAACCTCGTCCCGTCGATGCTCGCGGCCTGCCGTGTGGAGGCGACGCTCGGCGAGATCTGCGACGCGCTCCGCGCCGAGTGGGGCGTCTACACCGAGCCGCCCCAGATCTGAATCACCGCAGGGGCGCGGCTCGGCTAGTGCTCGTGCGGGGTCTGGTTCGAGCCCCCGCGCTCCTCGCGGTCCTTCTTGGACTTCGCGACCGCGAACATGATCGGCACGATGAAGCCGGCGGCGATCGCGGTGAACACGATGTCGATCCCGTTGGACGGGCCGAGCCCCGCGGCGAAGAAGTGGTGCACGGGCTCACCCTAGCCAGCCCCGGCGGGACCGACCCGATCGAGCGCTCCTAAGGTCACGGCGTGCCGCGAACGCCCCGCACGGTGGTGCTCCTCCCGCCGAGCGAGGGGAAGGCGCCCGGCGGGGACGGCCCGGCGTGGGACCCGGGCAGCGGCGCGTTCGGCGCGCTCGCCCGGGCGCGCAAGGAGGTCGTGCGCGAGCTGCTCCGCGCCGCCCGCTCCGGCGAGCTGCTCGGCGCGCTCGACGGGACCGAGCCGCACCGCCGGGCCGCCGTCGCGATCGACACGGCGGTGAAGACCTGCCCGACGTTGCCGGCTCTGCAGCGCTACTCCGGCGTCCTCTGCTCGTTCCTCGACGCACCCTCGCTGCCGAAGGCCGCGCGGGCGCGGGCCGACGGGTTCGTCCACGTCTCCGGACTCGCGGGCCTCGCCGCCGGGGCGGACCCGCTGCCGGACTACTCGCTGCCCATCGGCCTGCGCCTCCCCGCGCTCGGCGGGCTGGCCGCCTGGTGGAAGCCCCACCTGTCGCCCGTGCTGGACGACCACGTGCGCGATGCGGTGGTCTGGGACCTGCTGCCGGGCGCGCACGCCTCGGCCTGGAAGGACGGCGGCACCTACGCGCAGCGCTGGCGGGTGCGGGTGCTGTCCGAGGCCCCTGACGGGAAGCGGACCACCGTCTCCCACGACAACAAGAGCACCAAGGGCCTGCTGGCCCGGGAGCTCGCCCGCGAACCGGTGGCCGGGCCCGCCGGGCTCTCGGCGTGGGCGAAGGCGAACGGGCTGCTCGTCGAGGTCGACGGTGGGAGAGTCGATGTCGTGAGGCTGCCCCGATGAGTGAGCGGGCCACAGCGATGATCGCCTGCTCCGGGTGCGGGACGCCGGCACCCGACGGCGGAGACGTGCCGGCGACCTGGACGTTCCAGACCTCGGAGCGCGGCGTCACCTACCTGTGCGAGGCGTGCGCCCGGCAGAACATCCGCTCGATCGAAGGCCGGCTCGACGACGCCTGGTGGTGACCGGGCGCCGCCGTCAGCCGGAGGTCGGCTCGCCTGAGGGCAGCGGCCGGCCCGGACGGTTCGCCTCGTGCGCGTGCCGTCCCGCTTCGCTGTCCGGGTCGGCGAAGCCCGGCAGCCACCACTGCATCTCGTGCTGGGAGTGGATCGTGGCGCCCAGCTGGCACAGCACGCCCACGGTGCCGAGCGTCACGCGGTGGATCAGCATGTAGTACGGCGGCAGGTTCAGCTGGCGGCCGAGCTGGTTGGCCGGTGAACGTGGATCGGCCAGGCGGGCCGCCTGCTCACGCAGCCACGCCCGCGAGTACGTGAACGACTCCTGCATCACGGGCTGGAGCAGCGGGCGGACGTAGTCGAGCACGGCCTCGGCGTCGACCTCGAAGCCCTCACGCACGAAGTTGAGCTCGCGCAGCCCCGCGAGCACCTGCTCGCCCTCGCCCTGCACGGCGAGCCGCGCGAGCCGCCCGATGGGCTCGGGCAGACCGTCGGGCAGGCGGTTGACCGCGCCGAAGTCGATGGCCGCGAGACGGTCGTCGGCGAGCAGCCGGAAGTTGCCCGGGTGCGGGTCGGCGTGCAGCAGGCCGGCGCGGGCGGGCGCGGAGTACAGGAACCGCACGAGCATCTGGCCGGCGCGGTCGCGCTGCTCGGGGGTGCCCTCGTTGATGATCTTCGCCAGCGGGATGCCGTCGACCCACTCGGTGATGAGCACGCGGTCGGCGGAGGCCACGACGTCGGGGACGTAGATGTCGCCGTCGCCACGGAACGCCTCGGCCATCGTGCGCTGTGAGCGCGCCTCCAGCTGGTAGTCGAGCTCCTCGGTGACGCGGTCCATGAGCTCGGTGATGAGCGGCTTCACGTCGAGGCCGGGGGAGATGACGCCGAACAGCCGGGCCATCCGTCCGAGCTGGCGCAGGTCGGCGACGAGCGCGTCGCCCGCGCCCGGGTACTGGATCTTGACCGCGACCTCGCGGCCGTCCTTCCAGACCGCCTTGTGGACCTGGCCGATGCTCGCGGCCGCCGCGGGCTTGTCGTCGAAGTGGATGAAGCTGGACCGCCACGCGCGGCCGAGCTCGCGGTCGAGCACGCGGTGCACCGTCGCGGTGGGCAGCGGCGGCGCCGCCTCCTGCAGCTTCTGCAGCACGGCCCGGTAGGGCGCGGCGACGTCCTCGGGCAGCGCGGCCTCGAAGATCGACAGCGCCTGGCCGGCCTTCATCGCGCCGCCCTTGAGCTGGCCCAGCACCCGGAACAGCTGCTCGGCCGTGCGCACCTGGATCTCGTGCGCGACCAGCTCGGCCGGCTTGCCGCCGATGCGCTTGCCGACACCGACCGTCAGGCGGCCGGCGACGCCGAGCGGGAGGGTGGCGAGCTTCGCGCTGCGCACGATGGCGCGCCGCGGCACACCGCCGACGTCGCGCCCGTCCTCTCCGCCGGTCACCCCGCCATGGTCGCAGCGCCGTCCGCCGGATGCGCGTTGTCGCCCGACTCGACCGGCCGCGCAGCACCGCCGACGACGCGGCAGTCGCACGCCGGGTGCACCGCGAAACCGCGTCGGCGCACCTGCCAGCCCGGGTGGACGAGCTCGAGGATCCCGCCGTGCGCACCGGTCTCGACCGCCTCGGGCACTCCGGGCCCGTCGTGGTCGAGCAGCGCGAGCACTTGCGTCGCGGCCAGGCCGGCGACGGTGAGCGCGAGCGGGAGCGCGCACGGATCCACGACGCGCGCTGCGGGTGCGCTGAGCTGCGCGGCGATGAGCGGCCACGCGGGGTCGCGCTCCGTGCGGTGGTGCTCGAGGCAGCGCAGGCACGGCCCTGCGCCGGGCAGCACGAGCGGCCCGATCCACCCCTTGTTCTCGCGCACGCCGACCGCGAGGTGCGGCGTGCCCGCGAGCAGCAGCGCGTGCACCTGTTGCGGGTCGGGGTCACCCGGCCCCGGCAGGGCGAGGACCACGAGGTCGTCCGTCGTCCGTCGCTGCCGGGGCAGCGGGCGGGGGAGCCGGCGCGACAGGGCGGCGCCGCGCGGCCGCCCGAGGTCGCGCGTGAGCAGGCCGCCGGGGGCGAGGTCGATGGGCCGGGTGGCGCCCGCGTCCTCGATGACCACCCGGCCG
>DASZYF010000023.1:0-8203 GCA_035545535.1 Mycobacteriales bacterium
AGGACAGCGGCAGCGCTCTTCGCCTTCTTGTCCGCGTGTGCGCTCGCCAGGTTGCGCAGGCGCCCGAGGGCGCCGCGCCGGGCCGGCTCGACGACGGCGGCGGGCGGAGCGGCCTCGACGGCGCGTTCGGCGACGGTCCACAGTGCGCCGTCCCACCAGCGCTCGTCGGCCATGCCGTAGGGGTCCGGGTACCAGCCTGCTTCCGCCATGCATCGATGGTCGGGCCGGTCCGGTCTGCCCTGATTGCCCCGAACAGACGGACCGCCTGTGCACAGAACGGTGCACCGGGGACCGCCGTTCACAGGAGCCTGCTCCGGATGGCGGAACGGCGGTGCTGCGGTCGGACCCGCTGCGTTGTCTCGGCGTCCCAACCGAGAGGAGACCGTCGTGTCCTACGACGTCATCGCGTTCCCGACCACCCGCTGCCCGGTGGAGCCCGACGAGCCGGCCATCGACCTCGCCCTGCAGTCCGCGACCCTCAGCGAACCCAACGCGGGCGAGTGCCTCGACTGCTACGTCAACCGCATGCTCAACCTCTTCAGCTGCATCGGCGACCAGCGCTTCACCCGCGGCTGGTTCGCGCGCCAGCCGGAGCTGCCGCGGAGGCTGCGCGCGTGGATGCGCCGGCTCGACGGCGTCGTCTGCGACTGCCAGGTCGTCACGTGCCTGCTCGACCACATGCCGGCGATCGAGAAGCACCGGGCGCTGCGCTGCCCCGCGTCCTACCGCGCGGACGCCGGCTGATGTCGCGTCCGGGCTGCGCGCGACGAGCACGAGCGCCGCCTCGACGGGGCACCCCGAAAGGGCGGTACTGCGACCGGGTGACCGGGCGTAGCGTCCGCTCGTTCCCGGCGGTCTGCCCCACCGCCCCAGGCAGAGAGGGCCACCGACATGACGTGCCTCATCACGATGAAGGTCCCGGGTGACACCGCGACCTTCCAGAAGGCGATGTCCAACCGTGCCGACGAGGTGCTCGCGGTCGCCGACCGGGCCAAGCAGCTCGGCGCCATCCACCACCGCTTCGGCGTCGGCGACGGCTACATCCACGTCGTCGACGAGTGGGAGACGCCCGAGGCGTTCGAGACCTTCTTCAGCGACGCTGCGATGCAGAAGTTCGTCGAGTCGATCGGCGCGCGGGGCGAGCCGGAGATCACCATCTCGGAAGCGGTCCGGAGCGTCGACCAGTTCTGACGCTGCTCCTACGCGGACGGGACCAGGTCCTCGCGCGAGGTGCGCGGGCGGGGGACGGCGGCGCGCACCAGCGCGTCGGCCTGCTCGGCCGGCATCGGCCGGCCGAGCAGGTAGCCCTGCACGGCGTCGGTGCCGAGCGCGATGACGCGGCCGAGCTGCTGCGCGTCCTCGATGCCTTCGGTCACCACCGCGCAGCCGAGCGCCCGGGCGAGCGTGAGCACGGCCGCGATGACATCTGTCGGAGCCGCGGTGTCGGTGAGCGGTGACACGAACTCCCGGTCGACCTTGATGACGTCGACCGGCAGCTGCTGCAGGCGGTTGAGCGCCGCGTAGCCGGTGCCGAAGTCGTCGAGCGCGATGCGCACGCCCGCCGCGCGCAGCCCGGCGACGGTGCGCACCGCCGCGTCGCCGAGCAGGTCGCGCTCCAGGACCTCGATGACCAGCCGGTTCGGCGCGACGACCGCCGCGTGCAGCCGGTCGAGCGTCCACGTGACGAACGAGGGGTCCGCGAGGCTGTCCGCGCTGACGTTCACCGACATCCACACGGCCGGGTCCGACCAGCGGGCCAGCTGCTCGATGGCGATCTCGATCATCCGCCGGTCGATGCGGTCGAGCACGCCGGCGCGCGCCGCGACCGGCAGGAAGCGGGCGGGGGAGATGTGCTCACCGCCGTGCGTCCAGCGGGCGAGCGCCTCGAAGCCTGCGAGCGGACCGTCCGCGCGAAAGATCGGTTGGAAGTGCGCGGTGAGGTTGGTGGCGAGCGCCGCGGCATCGGTGATCTCCGACCACAGGTCGAGCTCGTCGGCGATGGCTCCGGCCAGCGTGGGCGCGTACTGCACCGCGCAGTGCCGGCCCTGCCGCTTCGCCGCGTACATCGCGAGGTCCGCGCGCTGCAGCATCTCCGCCTCGCTGATCGGAGCGTCGCCGGGCAGCAGCTGCGCTGTCCCGATGCTCGCGCGGGCCGGCACCGGGCGGGTGTCGTGCAGCACCGGCTGGTCGAGCGCGGTGAGCACCCGAGCGGCGACGTCGGCGACGTCGCCGTCGTCCTCGAGCAGCACGGCGAACTCGTCGCCGCCGAGCCGGGCAACCGTGTCGCCGGAGCGCGTCACCGCGCTGAGCCGCTCGGCCACCCGCACGAGGACGTCGTCGCCGGCGGGGTGACCGAGGCTGTCGTTGACGAGCTTGAAGTCGTCGAGGTCGAGCAGCAGCACGCTGACCGATCGCATGTCTCGCCGGTGCAGGTCGAGGGCGTGCGCGAGCCGGTCGTGGAACAGCGCGCGGTTCGCGAGCCCGGTCAGCGGGTCGGTGAACGCCTGCTGCCGCAGCTCCTCACGCTGCTCCGTCACGGCCTGCAGCAGCCGTGTGTTCTCGCGCATTGCGAACACCTGCCGGGAGAACACGACCGCGGAGATGAGGACGGCACCGACGATCGCCACGTCGTTCTTGTGCTGGTCGCGCACCGAGTACAGCGCCGCGGACAGGCCGAGCACTGCGGGCACGTACGGCAGCCACACCAGCGCACGGGTCGGCGCGTCGGGCGCGGTTGCGGTGATGCCGTCGTCGGACACCGCGGCGACCGCCGCCAGCAGGGCGGCGGCGAACCAGCCGATGTCGGTGGCCGAGCCGGTGCGGTAGGAGCCGGTCGCGTTGAGGTAGGCGAACGCGCTGTCGGACAGCGCCATCGCCGACAGGGACACGGCGAGCGTGACGAGGGCGGTGCGGGCTCCGGTGCCGACGCGGCCCACGATCACCAGCACGGCCGTGAGCAGCACGACGTCGGTGATCGGGTAGGCCAGCGAGACGCCGAACGCGAGCGCGCTGTCCTGCGCGTTGCGGGCGACGGCCCCGAGCGCTGTCACCCACGACAGGGTGAGGAGCGACGTCGCGCAGAGCAGCCCGTCGAGCGTCATGCTGATCCGCGTGCGCGGCAGCTGAGCGCTCCGCGCGAGCAGGGCCAGCAGCGCGAACGTGGGGAAGGCGAGGTAGCCGACGTCGGCGACCGAGGGGAACGGCGTCGGTCGGTGCGCGATCAGCTCGTCGAAGGACCAGTACGCGTCGCCGGCACCCCATGCGGCGAACGCCAACGCGAGCCAGCCCCACATGCGGTCGTGCGGGTCGGAGCGACGCCAGCGGCGGGCGCAGAAGAACGCGGCGAGCACGTCGGAGCCGATCGTGGCGAGATCGTCGAACGTCTTCGTGGCGTGCGCACCCACCGGCCGCACCACGAGCACGAGGGCGAATGCGCCCACGGCGACGGCAGCAGCTGCCCATGGCCTGCGTCGCATCCCTGCCTCCCTTCCTCGTGGTCGCTCCGACCATCGGCCCTGGCGGAGCGCGACAGCAGGATTCCGCCCGAAGTGGACACAGGCGCACCGGCGGCGCCTGCTCCGTTCGGCGCAGCCGGGTGCTGCGGGGCGGTGTGTCGCCGCTTCGCCGCGTCGCGCCGCGTCGGGGCGGGCACGCGCGTAGCGTCCAGAACTTGTGGCAGTCGTCGGCGTCATCACCGAGACGGCGCCGCGCGAGCGACGGGTCGCCCTCGACCCGGACGGCGTCACGCGCCTGACCCACGCGGGCTGCCAGGTGCTCGTCGAGCCGGGCGCCGGCGCCCAGGCCTGGTTCCCCGACGACGCCTACGTCACCGCCGGCGCGGCCCTGGCCGACCGGGCGGACGTGCTGGCCCGGGCGGACGTCGTGCTCGCCGTCCGCGCGCCGTCCGACGAGCTCGAGAAGGCGCTCCGTCCCGGTCAGCACATCGTCGGGATGCTCTCCCTGCTGTCCAACCCGCACCAGGCGGAACGCCTGGCGGCCGCGGGCGTCAACGCGATCAGCCTCGACGGGCTGCCGCGCCTGCTGTCGCGCGCGCAGGGCATGGACGCCCTCACCTCGCAGGCCAACGTCGCGGGCTACCGCAGCGTGCTCGTCGCCGCCGAGGCGTTCGGGCGCTACCTGCCGATGATGGTCACCGCCGCCGGCACGGCCCGACCCGCCGAGGTGCTGATCCTCGGCGCCGGCGTCGCCGGGCTGCAGGCCATCGGCACCGCGCGGCGGCTCGGCGCGCAGGTGCGGGCCTACGACGTGCGGCCCGACTCCGGCACCGAGGTCGCCTCACTCGGCGCGCAGTTCCTCTCCATCGAGGCGGTGAAGGACGCCGCCGGGGAGGGCGGCTACGCGCGCCCGCTCACCGACACCGAGCAGAAGGCGCTGGCCGAGGAGCTCGCCACCCATGTCGTGAAGCACGACATCGTCATCGCGACCGCGCAGGTGCCGGGCCGGCGGCCCCCGCTGCTCGTCACGGCCGACGCGGTCGCGGGCATGCGCCCGGGTTCCGTCGTCGTCGACCTTGCCGCCAGCCCGCTCGGAGGCAACGTCGCCGGCAGCACCGCGGGCGAGCGCACGCTCACCCCCGGTGGCGTGATGGTCATCGGTGCCGATGACCTGCCGTCGACCATGCCCACCGGCGCGAGCGCGGCGTTCAGCCGCAACGTCTCCGCGCTGCTCCTGCACCTGCTGCAGGACGGGCAGCTCGTCATCGACACCGACGACGAGATCCAGAAGGGCGTCGTCATCACGCACGCCGGCGAGGTCGTGCACCCCGTCGTGCACATGGCCCTCAACGCACGGGACTCGGGTGAGGTATGAGCGCCGCGCTGCTGTCCGACATCAGCATCTTCGTGCTGGCGTTGCTCGTCGGCTTCGAGGTCATCAGCAAGGTGCCGGCCACGCTGCACACCCCGTTGATGTCCGGCGCCAACTCCATCCACGGCGTCGTGCTCGTCGGCGCGATGCTCGCGACCTCCACCGCGCACAGCACGCTCGGCTACGTGCTCGGCTTCGTCGCCTGCGCGTTCGCCGCGGCCAACGTCGTCGGTGGCTACGTGGTGACCGACCGCATGCTCCAGATGTTCAAGCGCCGCCCCGCGGAACCCCCCAAGGACCCGTCATGACCCGCCGACATCGGCTTTGTGGCGGGTTCGGCGCCGGTGCAGATGCCACATCGCCGATGTCGACCGGTGGGTGGCTGGGTCGAGGGCGGGTTTGTGGCAGGCCCGGCGCCGGTGCAGATGCCACATCGCCGATGTCGGGGGGTGCGGCGTGAGCGACTTCGACACGACCGTGCGGCTCTGCTACCTCGCGGCGGCCGCCGCGTTCGTGCTCGGCCTGCACCTCATGAACTCACCCGCGCGCGCCCGCCGCGGCAACCAGCTCTCGGCCGCGGGCATGACGCTCGCCATCGCCGTCACCATCGCGTTCATCGCGCACGCGGGCACCATCACCAACGCGGGCTGGACGGTGCTGATCCTCGGCACGCTCGTCGGGACCGGCGCCGGCCTCTACGGCGCGCGCGTCGTGCAGATGACCGACATGCCGCAGCTGGTCAGCATCTTCAACGCGGTCGGTGGCGGAGGAGCCGCGCTCGTCGCGCTCGCGGAGTTCGTGCGCGCCCACCACTTCCACGGCGAGCTCAACACGCGCGCCACCGTCGCGACCGTGCTCGACGTCGCCATCGGCGCCGTCACGTTCACCGGTTCGCTCATCGCCGCGGGCAAGCTGCAAGGCAAGATCACCGGCTCGCCGGTGGTGTTCCCCGCGCAGAAGCTGCTCAACGCGTTCATCGCGGCCGGTGTCGGCGTGTGCGGCGGCTACCTCATCTGGGGTGATCACGCCTCGACGCCCGCGCTCGTCGTCGTGCTGGTGCTCGGCTTGGTGTTCGGCGTGACGATGGTCATGCCCATCGGCGGCGCCGACATGCCGGTCGTCATCTCGTTGCTCAACGCGTTCACCGGCACCGCCGTCGCGATGGCCGGCTTCGTCATCGACAACAGCGTGCTCATCATCGCGGGTGCGCTCGTCGGCGCGAGCGGCAGCATCCTCACCAAGCTCATGGCCGATGCGATGAACCGCTCGATCCGCGCGATCATCGTCGGCGGGTTCGGCACCGGTGATGCGGCCGCACCGGCGGCTGCGGGCGGCGGGAGCGTGCGCGCGATCGAGGTCGACGACGTCGCGCTGCAGCTCGCCTACGCCAACAAGGTCATCTTCGTCCCCGGCTACGGCCTCGCCGTCGCGCAGGCGCAGCACGAGATGGCCGCGCTCGGGAAGCTGCTCGAGGACCGCGGGGTCGACGTCTCCTACGCCATCCACCCGGTCGCCGGCCGCATGCCGGGGCACATGAACGTGCTGCTCGCCGAGGCGAACGTTCCCTACCCGCTGCTCAAGGAGATGGAGGAGATCAACCCGGAGTTCGCGCGGGCCGACGTCGCGCTCGTCGTTGGGGCCAACGACGTCGTCAACCCGGCCGCGCGGCGCAACGACTCTGTCATCGCGGGGATGCCGATCCTCGACGTCGACCACGCGAAGAGCGTCGTCGTCATGAAGCGCTCGATGGCCAGCGGCTACGCCGGCATCGACAACGAGCTGTTCACCGACCCCAAGACCGGCATGTTCTTCGCCGACGCGAAGGCCGGCCTGGCCGAGCTGGTCGTGGCCGTGAAGACCCTCGTCGCCAGCTGACGTAGGTAGACCTCGGGGAGGGCGACCCCGGGCCGGATCGACGATGTTGTCGGACTCGGTGCAGACACCGGAGTGGTCGTGCGCACAGTCCGGTTGCCCCTCGGCCGGGCGGGGCACTGCTGGCCGCGAGGTCAGGAGGTGTCCCGTGGTCCGTCGTCAGCGGTCCCTGGCGGTCGGAACCGCCGTGCTGGTCGTGGTCGTGCTGGTCGCCGGCCTCATGACCCTGCTGTTCGGCCCGGCGCGCGGCGCCCGTGACGACATCAGCGCCCAACGGCGGATCGTCGCCGGTCAGCTCGACGTGCTCACGCAGCAGCTGCAGCTCACCCGCGCGCAGCTCGCGGTCGCCACGCAGACGCGCGACCTCGTGCAGCGCAGCGTCGGTGATCAGCAGCAGCTCATCGCGCTCGCGAAGCAGACCCGCGACATCGCACGACAGACCCGCGACATCGCCGCGAGCACGCAGGCCATCGCATCGTCAACGCTGTCCGTGGCCCGCTCGACCGACGGGAAGGTCGCCGACCAGCTGACGCTCAGCCGCCAGCTCCTCGCGCTCGCCCGGCAGCTCGAGCAGATCACCGCCGAGGTGGAGCAGCACGCGGCCAACCTCGACCGCAAGGTGCCCTAGGCGCGGATGATCAGTGCTGCTCCTTCGAGCAGTACCAGGTGGTGCGGCCGCCGACGGTGCTCTTGCGCATCGGCGCCCCGTCGCGCGGGCACAGCGCCTCGGCCCGGCGGAACGGGACGACGGAGAGCGTGTGGACGCCGCCGCCCTTGATCGCGTCGTTGATGGTCTTGCGCAAGACCTTGTGCAGCGCGTCCATCTCGGCTCTGGTCAGCGACTTCGCCGGTCGCGCGGGTGCGAGCTTCGCGCGCCACAGCATCTCGTCGGCCAGCAGGTTGCCGATGCCGGCGATCTCCTCCTGGTCCATCAGCCGCGCCTTGAGCGGTGCGCCGCTGCGGGACAGCACGTCGCGCAGCTGCGCCGCGGTGATGTGCGCAGCATCGGGGCCGAGCTTCTCGACCGGGGGGTCGAGGCGCACCCGGCCGAGCCGGCGCGGGTCGACGAGGATGAGCGCGCCGCCGTCGGCGAACGTGAGCGCGAAGCGGCTGAAGCGGAAGTCGCCGGGCTTGCGACCGCGCTCCCAGTAGTCGCCACCGTCGATCTCGTGGCCCTTGCCGTCGGCGACCACGATCTTGCCGCTCATGCCCAGGTGGATGCCGAGCGTCGGACCGGCGGTCTTCGAACGGCCCACCCCGGAGGTCTCGACCCACATGCTCTTGCCGGTGCGGTTGGCCACCGTCAGCTTGCGGCCGACGAGTGCGGCCTTGATGTCGCCGGGCCGGTGCGGCCGGGTCTCGTAGGTGTCGGTGTCGTCGACGTCGACGATGCGCCGGCCGAGCGCGTGCCGCTCGATCACCGCCCGCGCGGACTCCACCTCGGGCAGCTCGGGCACATGATCACTCTGCCCGACCGCCGATCACGCGGCCCGTCGACATCGGC
>DASZYF010000024.1:0-17370 GCA_035545535.1 Mycobacteriales bacterium
CGCCGCCGACAGCTGCATCACATCGACGTCCTCGAGCCGGACCATCATCTCCGGACCCGGCGCCCACCCCGGCGAGCCCGGATCCCACGGCGTCGCGAACCCCTGACCATCCAGCCACTCACGCGACCCCACCACCGACACATCGAGGCACGCATCGACGCCCGCCGTCCCCACCGGGACGTCGAGATCGAGCAACGCCTGCATGCCCTTCACGTTAAGGAGGGGGTCCGACACGGACGCCCGCCCGACGGGGCCGCCGTGCTACACGAGCTTCGCCAAGCGCTCCGCGGCGGCGTTGAGGGTCTCGCGGCGCTTCGGGAACGCGAACCGCACGCTGTGCCGGCCATCGATCGGGTTGGTGCGGAAGCTCGACCCCGGCACGGCGGCGACCCCGATCTCGGTGACCAGCTTCTTGCAGAACGCGACGTCGTCACCGTCGGGATCGACGTCACGGGTGTCGGTCAGCACGTAGTACGCGCCGTCGGGCACGTGGAAGCGGAAGCCGCTCTTGGCCAGCACGTCACAGAGCAGGTCGCGCCGGTCCCTGTAGTCGCGCGCCATGCGCTCGTAGTAGGCGGGCGGCATCTGCATCGCGGCGATGCCCGCGGCCTGCAGCGGAGCAGCGGCGCCGACGGTGAGGAAGTCGTGGACCTTGCGGATGGCGCCGGTCAGCGGCGGCGGCGCGATGGTCCAGCCCACGCGCCAGCCGGTGACCGCGTAGGTCTTCGACAGCGCGTTGATGGTGATGGTGCGGTCCTCGAGGCCGTGCACCGTCGCCGGTGGGATGTGGCCGCCGGGACCGAGGTAGTGGATGTGCTCGTAGATCTCGTCGGTGATGCAGACCGCGTCGTGCTTCTGGCAGAGGTCGGAGATGAGCTCGAGCTCGGCCCGTGAGAAGCACTTGCCCGTCGGGTTGTGCGGTGTGTTGACGATGATCGCGCGGGTCCGGTCGGAGAACGCGGCCCGCAGCTCGGCCGCGTCGATCGTCCAGTCCGGCTCGTGCAGCGACACGTAGCGCGGCGTGGCGCCGGACAGGATCACGTCCGGCCCGTAGTTCTCGTACCAGGGCTCGAAGATCACGACCTCGTCGCCCGGGTCGACGACGGCGAGCATCGAGGCGATCATCGCCTCGGTCGACCCGCAGGTGACGCACACCTCGGTCTCCGGGTCGACGGTCCAGCCGTCGTAGGTGGTCGCGACCTTCTCGGCCAGGGCGGCCCGGAAGCCGGGCGCTCCCCAGGTGACCGCGTACTGGTTCACATCCGCGTCGATGGCCGCCTTGGCTGCGTCCTTGAGCTCCTGCGGGCAGGAGAAGTCGGGGAAGCCCTGCGCCAGGTTGACCGCGTCGTGCGCCATGGCGAGGCGGGTCATCTCGCGGATCACCGACTCGGTGAACGACTCCGCCTTCGCGGAGACGCGGTGGACCCGGGCCGATGCATCACTGCTCACGAGGGAGCAGCCTCGCACGCGGGGCCCCCGGCTCTCCCGGCCGGGCCCGGGGCACCGCGAAGCTTCAGCGCGCGGCCGCGCGCCGGTCCGCCTCGACGGCGGCCCGCACCGCGCACCCCGCGACGTGGTCGTTGACCAGCCCGTCGGCCTGCATCAGCGCGTAGCAGGTGGTGGCGCCGACGAACCGGAACCCGGCCTTCTTGAGCGCCTTCGCCATGGCCGCCGACTCCTCGGTGATCGCCGGCACGTCGGCGAGGCGCTTCGGTGCGGCCCGCCGGCCGGGCGGGGCGAAGGACCAGATGAGCTCGGCCAGCCCGCCGGCGTCCCGCAGGTCGACGCAGGCCCGGGCGTTCGTCACGACCATCGAGACCTTGGCCCGGGAGCGGATCATCCCGGGCGCCTCCAGCGCCGTGTCGATCTGCCGGTCGCCCCAACCCACCAGGGCGTCAGGGTCGAAGCCCGCGAACGCGTCTCGTAACGAGGCGCGGCGGCGCAGGACCAACGACCAGGACAGTCCCGCTTGGAAGCCCTCGAGGCACACCTTCTCGAAGAGCCCGCGCTCGGTCGTGACCGGTCGCCCCCACTCGTCGTCGTGGTAGGCCTCGTAGAGCGGGTCCCCGTCCCCGAAGCAACGCATGGCCACATCCTCGCGACCCCGTCCGACAGGCGGGCGCGTGGAATCCTGAGGACGCCCAACCCGTTGGAGGAGACGTGCTGTTCACCCGCGGCAAGACCACGATGGTCGCCCCCGAGGACGCGCTCCCCGGCCGCGACCACTCCCTGTTCACCGTCCCCGAGACCCACGCCGTCAACGGGCACCGCATCCAGCCCCCGTTCCCCGACGGCCTCGAGACCGCCGTCTTCGGCATGGGCTGCTTCTGGGGCGCCGAGCGCCTGTTCTGGCAGACCGACGGCGTGTACTCCACCGCGGTCGGCTACGCCGGCGGCTTCACGCCGTTCCCGACCTACGAAGAGACCTGCACCGCGCAGACGGGGCACGCCGAGGTCGTCCTCGTCGTCTACGACCCCGCGAAGGTCTCCTACGGGCAGCTGCTCAAGGTCTTCTGGGAGGGCCACGACCCCACGACCGCGATGCGCCAGGGCAACGACGTCGGCACCCAGTACCGGTCGGCGATCTTCTACACGAGCGACGAGCAGAAGGTCGCGGCCGAGGCCTCGCGCGACATGTTCGAGAAGAAGCTGCAGGAGGCGGGCTACCGCGAGATCACCACGGAGATCGCGGCGCTCGGCCCGTTCTACTACGCCGAGGACTACCACCAGCAGTACCTCTACAAGGTGCCCAACGGCTACTGCGGTCTCGGCGGGACCGGCGTCTCCTGCCCCATCGGCGTCGCCAAGCTCGACTAGCGGACCTCGAGCGGGAGGTGGGCCCAGGTCTTCGGGACCTCGGGAACCGCCGCCCGGCCGGGCGCGCACTCGTCACGGAACGCGCACGACCCGCACTGCGCGCCGGGGCTTGGCGGGAACGCCTCGTCGGCCGGCACGCCGGCGGCGTACGCATCCTCGGCCGCCATCGCTTCGACGGCGACGTCCTCGGCGCGGCTGATGGCGCGGCGCAGCGCGGTCTCGTCGTGGTCGTGCGCCTGCACCTCGCCGGTGGGGATGTGGTGCAGCTCGACGCGGGCGCATGCGCGGCGCAGCATGCGCTGGGCGGCCGCGGCGTAGAGCGCGAGCGCTGAGGACCCGCGGGCCTCGTTCTCGACGAGCCCGCGGGCGCCGGTCTTGTAGTCGACGATCGCGAGCGTCCCGTCACGCGCGTCGAGCCGGTCGACGCGGCCGGTGAACAGCAGGGTCGACGATCGCGCGGCGACCTCGCGCTCCACCGCGTACGGCTCGGCCTCGGGGTCGAGCGTCGCCGTGTAGCCCTCGACCCACGAGGCCGCGATGTCCTTGGTGGCCTCCTCCTGCGCGTCGTCGCGGAAGCCGTCACCGACCCAGTGCGTGTGCAGCAGCCGCACCGCGGTGCCCGGCGTGCGCTCGCCGACCGGCTGGTCCCACCAGCGGGCGAGCGCCAGGTGGACGCTGTTGCCGAGCGACATGTGCGCCCATGGCTGGGCCACGCCCCTGCGGCCCTCGACGTAGCGCTCGCGGTAGCGGCGCGGGCAGTCGGTGTAGGCGGCGAGCTTCGACGGCGTTGCCTTGAACAGGCGCGCGGGAGCCTCGAAGTCGAGGGTCTGCTCCGCGCCGACGGACCTGCTCACCTGCAGCAGTCTGCGGTCCCGGTCCGACAGCGGGCGGGCGACGCGCCCGGGCTGTGGACGGCACTACCAGCTGCCGCCGCCCCCACCGTCCCCCCCGCCCCCGGAGTCACCGCCACCGCCCCAGTCGGCGCCGCCGCCGCCCCAGTCGCCGCCGCCCCAGTCGCCGGCATGCGAGTCGTCGCCCCAGCTGCTGCCGGCGCCGCTGCCCCAGTCGCCGCCGCCCCAGCTGTGCTGGCCCTGGTCATGGCCCTGGTCATGGCCCTGGTCGTAGCCCTGCTGCTGACCCGCCGACCAGCCCGCGTCGTATCCACCGTGGTCCCAGCCGCCGAACCCGCCGAACACCGCCTCGGTGATGAGCAGCTGCTCCCAGAACGGCGTCGCGTACCAGCCGCCCGGGACCCAGCTGCCGCCGTACGTGCCACCGCCGAAGTAGTACGGCGAGCCGGGCGTGTACGCACCGTGGCCGGTGTAGGTCTGGTTGCCGACGGCGATCGTCTGCCGGCCCTGCACCTGCGGGGCGTTGGCCGGCGCGAGCGGCTGCGGGTCGGGGCCCTCGTCGAGACCGAGCTGCTTGCGCACGACGCGGGCGGCCTGGATGCCTTCGATGGCACTGCGGCGTGCGGCGGCGAGCTCGCCGAGCGTCTTCGCCGACGCGAGCGTCGCTCCGGTCGCGGTGTAGCGCTCGCTCGCATCGGCCATGGCCTGCTTCGCGACCTTGTCCTCACCCGGGTCGAGCGTCGACACGTCGCTGCCGAGCCGGTTGTAGAGCGACTCGACGTCGGCGCGGGCCGACGCGAGCTCGTCGGTGCGCTGCTTGCGCGCGTGCCGTCGCAGGCCGAACCAGAGGCCGGCCACGCCGACTGCGAGCACCACGAAGAACCCGACGACCGCGGCGTGGTGACCGTTGTCGCCGCTACCGCCTTCGTCCGTGCTCGCCGATCCACCGGCGGCGGACGCCGCGGCCTTCACGTCGCTCACGATGTCTTCGAGCGCGCCTTCGACGTTCGCCTTGGTGAAGCCGCCGTCGGAGTGCCGGCCGTAGGCGTTGCTCACGATGAGCGCACCGTCGGACTGGCTCACCGGCGCGCGGCTGCCGGCCTCGACGCCGAGCTTGCGACCGACGATCCCGATGACGACGTCGGACTCGTCACCGAGCTCGGCCTGCAGCCGTTGCACGGTCTCCTGCGCGGTGCTGTTGCCCTGCGCGGCCGCCGGCAGCACTGCGATGCGGATGTCCGCACCACCGATGAGGTCGGCGAGCTTCGCGCCGTCGACGAGCGACGCGGCCTCCGCACCGTCGGCCACGAACACGTGGTGGGTGCGCAGCGACGACACCGCATCGTCGACGTCGTCGGCGTGCGCGACTGCCGGCGCGACGAGCAGCAGCGCACCCGTCAGCAGCGCCGCGCCTGCTCCACGTCGCGACCCGATCCGCACCGGGTCACAGTAGGTGAACGCTCAGCGCGGGATGCGGGGCGAGGCGGCGCCGAACTCCAGGTCGGGCGGCAGCTGCTGCCGGACGTCGCGCAGCTCCACGCGCTCGAGCAGCAGCAGCGACGCCGACGCGGGCCACAGCACCGCCCAGAGCCAGAGCCCTTCGGCCTCGCCGACGAGCACGCAGCGGTCGTGCTCCGCCGTGGTGACCTGCCACAGCGCGGTGGGGTGGCCGGCCACCTCGACCTTGCCTTCGGGCGCGCCGTGCAACGCGTCACCGGCGTCCGGTCCGGGCAGGCCGGCGCACCAGGCGCCCAGGCCCACGCCCATCTCCTCGGCGATGAGCAGCAGGTCAGCCGCGCCGCCGGCCGGGTTGGGGCCGCACAGCGCGGTGACCGTGGCGCGCGCCCCGGTGCGCTCGTCCCCCGCGCTCGCGACGCCGTTGACCAACCAGCCCACGGGCAGCGGGTAGGGGATCCAGAGCGGCACCTGCGAGGTGGCGGCGATGTGCGTCAGCACGTCCTGGTTGACCGCGGTGGCCCGCCGGAACGGGATCACGTCACCGTGGGACACGCACGTCCACGACGAGGACCAGAGGCCGGGTTCGCGCAGCGCACCACCGCAGCGTGGACAGGAGCCCGGCGTCATGCGGCAGCCTGCACAGGACGACGGTCCTGCGGACGGGCCGATCCGTCAATCGCCCGCCCGGATTGCCCCTACTTCTTGGGCTCGCGGATCGGGTCGGGACGGCCGGGCTGGTCGCCCTGGGCCTCGAAGAACGAGAACGTCGGCACGAGCACCTTCCGGCGGAAGATGCAGACCACGACGCCGTCCTGGTTGTAGCCGATGGTCTCGACCTCGACGACCCCGCGGTCGGGCTTGGACGTCATGTTCTTGTCGAGCACGGTGGTCTCGCCGTAGATCGTGTCGCCGTGGAAGGTCGGCGCGACGTGACGCAACGACGAGATCTCAAGGTTGGCGATCGCCTTGCCGGAGACGTCCTCGACGCTCATGCCGAGCAGCAGCGAGTAGATGTAGTTGCCCACCACGACGTTGCGTCCCTGCTGCGTCGTCGCCGCGTAGTTGGCGTCCATGTGCAGCGGGTGGTGGTTCATCGTCAGCAGGCAGAAGAGGTGGTCGTCGTACTCCGTGACCGTCTTGCCCGGCCAGTGCTTGTAGACCGCGCCGACCTCGAACTCCTCGTAGCAACGACCGAACTGCACAGCTCCTCCTCGAGCTTCTCAGGAACCGGGCAAGTGTCCCAGCGCCGGCGTGGGGCAGAGTGCTCGGTATGACCTTGCGCACACGAGCCACCGTCGGACTGCTCGCCTCCGCGACCGTCCTGGCCGGTGGGGCCGCGTTCCCCGCCGGCGCCGCACCCCGCGGCGGCCGCGCCGACGTGCAGACCTACGCAGCCGTGGCGGTCGTGAGCTTTGCCGGCGGACCCGGTTCGCAGCTCTACCAGCTGGCCGTCGGGCCCAACGGCGACGTCGCCGGTGCGGTCGCCATCGGGCCGAAGCGCAACCGCTTCCTCACGATCACCGACGTGCGCGGCACCACGGCGGTCGGAACCCTCGAGCGCCCCACCAGCGGCACCGACGTCGTCACCGTCGACATCACCACCGGGGCCATCACGGTCATCGCCCACAACGGCGGGAGCCCCGTGCTGTCGTTCAACGGGCAGCGGGTGCTCTACGTCAAGCAGTCCAACAGCCCGAAGCCGGGCACGCAGCCGATCCTGCGCGTGCCGGTCACCGGCGGCGCACCGCAGAAGGTGCTGAGCCCGCCCAAGGGCCGCAACTTCGACGCGCTCGCCACAGCGCAGGACGGTCACACCGTGTACGCCACGGCGTCGACACCGCTGCAGGGCGGCACGCAGGCGGACTTCGCGCGACTGCGGCCGCCGCTGCTGTACTCGTTCAACGCCGCATCGCCGAAGCTCGTCAGGGTCACGACGAAGCAGCCGCTGTACGGCGTCTCCTGCGGCACGCTGGTCGTCGACCTGGCCGGGCAGCACATCGCGCTCGGCTGCAACATCACGCAGGGCGATGACCCGGCCGTCGAGATCGTGACGCCCGCCGGCGGTGCGGTGCACCGCGTGCCGCGCAAGGTCGGGCTGCGCTCGGTCACCGCGTGGTCGCCCAACGGTCAGTGGATCGACGCCTCGCGCGCCAACGCGACCCCCAAGGACCCGTTCGACCTCGCGCAGCCGTTCGGCACCGCGCACCACAAGCTCACCGGCCTGCCCGCCGGCACGCTCGTGCAGAGCGTCACGCTGGTGCGCGCCGGCGGGCAGCTGCAGCCGCTAGCCGATCGGTAGTCGGACATCCGACACCTTCGTGCGATGGCCCCCACGGCTCACCCCGAACCAGGCAAGGTGTGTGCGGGGCCGTCGTCCGACGGCATGGGAGGTAGGACATGCAGGAGAAGAACCGCCGCGCGATCGTTGCGGCGCTCGCATCCGCGAGCGTCGCCACACTCGCCGTCGGCAGCGTCACCGCGGTCCAGGCTGCGGGCACACCGAAACCGGTCAAGGCCTGCGCGGACAAGAACCAGAACCTCAAGCTCAAGGGCAAGACCGGCTGCCCCGCAGGCACCCACAGCGTGACGCTCGGACAGCAGGGTCCGCGGGGCCTGCAAGGCGTCGCCGGCACCAACGGGACGAACGGCACCAACGGGACGAACGGCACCCCCGGCCAGCGCGGCCCCAGCGACGTCTACGTCGCGCACCGCACGTCGTCGTTGGCGATCCCTGCGGCGGACACCACCGTCGCGTCGCTGACCCTTCCGGCGGGCAGCTACGTGCTGAGCTCATCGTTGGCGGGCACGGAGACAGCCGCCGACGACCGGCTGTACTGCTTCTACTCGTTCGCCGGTCGCAGTGACTACGACGCCCTGCTCCCGATGGCGCTCACCTCGACCGGGTTCGCGGGCGGCACCGTCACCGACACGCTCGTCACGGCAGCGGGCGGCACCGTCAACCTCCAGTGCTACTTCTACGCGACGACCACTGGCGACACGGCAGCGATCTCGTCGGCCGCGTTCACGGCGACGCAGGTGGGAACGCTGCACGGTGATGGCACGCACGACTCGCTCGGCGGCGCCAACCAGGCGGCGACGCAGCCGAACCGGACGCACGAGCACTGACGGCCGCACCACCCTCGGTAGGGCCGGTCACCGCTCTGCGGTGGCCGGCCCTCCGGCGTCCGACGACCGCTCAGCGCGGGTTGGCGTAGTCCTTGAGCAGGCCCCGGCTGATGATCTGCTTCTGGATCTCGCTGGTGCCCTCGCCGATGAGCAGGAACGGCGCCTCGCGCATGAGGCGCTCGATCTCGTACTCCTTGGAGTAGCCGTAGCCGCCGTGGATGCGGAAGCTCTGCGTGGTGACCTCGGCGCAGTACTCGCTGGCGAGCATCTTCGCCATGCCGGCCTCGATGTCGTTGCGCTCACCGCGGTCCTTCTTGCGCGCGGCGCTCACCATCATCAGGTGCGCGGCCTCGACCTTGGTCGCCATCTCGGCGAGCTGGAACGCGATCGCCTGGTGCTCGGCGATCGGCTTGCCGAACGTCTCGCGCTGCTGCGCGTACGCGATGGCCAGCTCGAAGGCGCGGATCGAGACGCCGCACGCACGCGCCGCGACGTTGACGCGGCCGACCTCGACGCCGTCCATCATCTGGTAGAAGCCCTTGCCCAGGCCGGCCTCGCCGCCGAGCACGGATGACGTCGGCAGCTTCACGTCCTCGAGGACCATCTCGGTGGTCTCGATCCCCTTGTAGCCCATCTTGTCGATCTTGCTGGGGATGGTGACGCCGTTCGTGGTGCCGAAGCCCGGCTCCTTCTCGACGAGGAACGTCGACATGTTCTTGTAGACCGAGTCGCCGCCGAGGTCGGTGCGCACGAGCGTCGCCACGACGCCGGCGCGGGCGCCGTTCGTCAGCCACATCTTCTGACCGTTGAGCGTCCACTCCTCGCCGTCGCGGACGGCCTTGCTCTTGATGGCGGAGACGTCGCTGCCGCAGTGCGGCTCGCTCATCGAGAAGCCGCCGCGCACCTCGCCCGTGGCCATGAGCGGGAGGAGCCGCTCCTTCTGCTCGTCGCTGCCGTGCTGGCGCAGCAGGTAGGCGACTATGAAGTGGGTGTTGATGACGCCGCTGACGCTCATCCAGCCGCGCGCGATCTCCTCGACGCACAGCGCGTAGGTGAGCAGGGACTCGCCGAGGCCGCCGTACTCCTCGGGGATCATGAGGCCGAACAGCCCCATCTCCTTCATGCCCGCGACGATGTCCTCGGGGTACTCGTCCTTGTGCTCGAGCTCGGTGGCGTAGGGGATGATCTCCTTGTCCACGAACGTGCGGACGGCGTCGATGATCTCCTGCTGGGTCTCGGTGAGACCGTCGGTCTGCGCAAGGCGGCCCATGGCGGCTGGCATCTCCTTCGGCGGCACCGCGCGGCCGGCGTTGGCCCGCGGTTGTTACTCCTCAGTATCCCGTAGCGGGGGTCCCGACCCGTAGCGGTGTGACCTCGCTCTCGATCCCCCGCAGGCGGCGCGCCTCGCTCGGCTCGAACGGGATCGACGCCGCCGCGAGCGCCTCGGCGAGCACGGGGTCGGCGAGGACCTCGCCCGGCGCGGCGACGGCCACCAAGCGGGCGGCGAGGTTCACGGGGGGCCCGAAGTAGTCGCCGTCCTGCACGAGCGTCTGGCCCCACGCGATGCCGGCGCGGAACGCGAGCCCGGCCTCGGTGGCGCCGGGGTGCGACACGATCGCCTGGGCGATCTGGGCGAGCTGCACGGCGGTGGGGGCGACCCACATGACGGCGTCGCCGAGGAACTTGACGACGCGCCCGCCACGACGATGGATGCCGTCGGTCGCCTCGGCCTCGAACGCGGCGAGCAGCCGCGAGAGGTCGGTGAGCTCCGCGGTCGACGACAGCGCGGTGAAGCCCGACAGGTCGGCGAACCCGACACCCACGACGACCGACGGCTGCTGCGGCTGCATGTCGAGGGACTCGAAGAAGTTCCGCGTCGCCCCGATGTGGTGGCGGTGGACGACGTCGAGGACGCGACCGATGCCGGGCACGAGGTTGGCGACGCCCGCCCACGCGACCGCAGTGGCGACCTCGCTCTCGCTCACGCCGAGGTCGGTGTCGCCGACGGCCACGCGCATCGCGGTCGCCTCGGCCTCGACGAGCCTCGCCATCGCGGTGCCGGCGACCCGGGAGAGCGCGACGACGTTGTCCTCGCCGAGCACCGGCGCGGCGAGGAACTGCACCGCGAGGGCCTCGACGTCGGCGTCGGACAGCACCGGTCCGTCGCCGAGCGCCGGCAGCCCCCAGGCCCGCCAGACCCGCTGCACGAACGCGGGCGCGACGCCGAACCGCGCGGCCGCGTCCGCGACCGAGTGCACGGGCTTGCCGGTGCCCGCGATGCGATCGCCGGCGAGCGCGAACAGCCGCCCGTGCGCGTCGGCCTCGAGCATGTCGTCGAGGCCGAAGCCTTCGGCGTGCAGGTACTCGAGCAGCGCGAGCCGGTCGGGCGCGTGCTGTGCGGCCGGGTCGTACAGACCGGCCTGCTCCCAGGTCGCGAGCAGGTCGGCGTGGGCCACGCGACGAGTGTGGTCTAGGACTCGGGCGGCGTGAAGGATGTCGTGCGCGAGAAGCCCGCGTTGCGGCCCTTGCCGGCGATGACGAGCGCCATCTTGCGGCTCGCCTCGTCGATCATCTCGTCACCGAGCATGACGGCGCCGCGCTTCCCACCGGCCTCTGACGTGTAGTAGTCGTACGCGTCGAGGATGAGCTCGGCGTGGTCGTAGTCCTCCTGCGACGGGGAGTAGACCTCGTTCGCGGCGTCGATCTGGCCGGGGTGCAGCACCCACTTGCCGTCGAAGCCGAGCGCGGCCGAGCGCGACGCGACGCGCTTGAAGCCGTCGACGTCCTTGATCTGCAGGTACGGGCCGTCGATCGCCTGCAGGTCGTTGGCGCGGGCGGCCATGAGGATGCGGGCGAGGATGTAGTGGTAGGCGTCGCCGACGTCATAGCCCGGCGGCTGCTCGCCGACGACGAGCGACTTCATGTTGATGCTCGCCATGAAGTCGGCCGGTCCGAAGATGAGCGTCTCGAGGCGCGGCGATGCCTGCGCGATCGCGTCGACGTTGACCAGCCCCTTGGCGTTCTCGAGCTGCGCCTCGATGCCGATGCGGCCGACCTCGAGACCGACCGTCTTCTCGATCTGCGTGAGCGTGTAGTCGAGCCAGACGACCTGCTCGGCCGACTGCACCTTCGGCAGCATGATGGCGTCGAGGTTGGCGCCGGCTCCTTCGACGACCTCGATCACGTCGCGGTAGGTCCACGACGTCGTGAGGTCGTTGACCCGGACGACGCGCGCCTTGCCGGTCCAGTCGCCGGTGTTGAGGGCGTCGACGACGAGCTTGCGGGCGCCTTCCTTCGCGAGGGGGGCGACCGAGTCCTCGAGGTCGAGGAAGATCATGTCGGCCGGCAGGCCCTGGGCCTTCTCGTGCATCTTCGGGTTGCTGCCCGGCACGGCCAGGCACGAGCGCCGCGCGCGCTGGGGGCGGTCCGAGGGGCGGACCCGCAGGGGATCGGTCATGGCGACTCCTTCGTCGGCGGCAGAATATCCGCCGTGACCTGGGACATCAGCGGCAAGGTGGTCGTCATCACTGGGGCCAGCGACGGCATCGGGGCGGCCGCCGCCCGCGAGCTCCATCGCCGCGGCGCAGTGGTCGTGCCGGTGGGCCGCAACCCCGAGAAGACGGCGGCGATCGCGGCCGAGCTGGGCGTCGAGCCGCTCGTGGCGGACTTCGCTTCGTTCGCCGAGGTGCGCCGGCTGGCCACCGACCTGCTCGCCCGTTGCCCCCGCATCGATGTGCTCGCCAACAACGCGGGCGGCACCTGGCCGAAGCGCCAGCTGACCGCCGACGGGCACGAGCTGACCTTCCAGGCCAACCACCTGGCGATGTTCCTGCTCACCGAGCTGCTGCGCGAGCGACTCGTCGCCTCCTCTCCCGCGCGCGTCATCGTCACGTCGAGCAGCGCGCACCGCGCGGGCCGGCTGGCCGACCTGGATGACCTCGACCGCGAGAAGGGCTACAGGGTCAACCGCGTCTACGGCACGAGCAAGCTGCTCAACATCCTCTACACGCGGCAGCTCGCGAAGAGCTTCGAGGGCACCGGCGTCACCGCCTACTCGTTCCACCCGGGTTCGGTCGCGACGAAGTTCGGCCGCGACCAGGCGATCGTGCGGTTCGCCTACCAGGGTCCGCTGCGCGTGTTCTTCAAGACGCCCGAGCAGGGTGCGGACACTCTCGTCTACCTCGCGTGCGCGCCGGAGTCGGAGCTCGCCGACGGCGGCTTCTACTTCAAGCGCAAGCTCTGGACCATGTCGGCCGACGCGAAGGACGCCGACGCGCCGGCGCGACTGTGGTCGATGAGCAAGGACCTCGTCGGCGTCAGCTGACCGTCGCGGTCGTGGTCGCGTACGCGTACAGGTAGTGCGTCGTCACGATCGAGATCGACGGGTTGTAGGTCGACGCCGACGTGTACGTGTGGGCCAACGACGCGGGCGGCGCGCCGACGCCGCTCGTGTAGGTGCCGTCGTCCCACGCGACGCTGTAGCCGAGCACCGCGTCGTTCGCGCCCGCTGCCGCGGCGATGCCCGTGAGCGTGAACGCGTGGGTCGGAGACGACTCGGTCGCCGGCAGAGCAGCCGACGCGCGGCCGGCCACGCTGACGACGGCGGATCCCGTCGCGTGGCGGCCGGAGCTGTCTGTCACGGTGACCGTGACGGCGTAGTCACCCGGGTTCGCATAGGTGTGACCGGTCTCCGAGGCGGGCAGCTCGCCGGAACCGATGTCGGTCACCGTGAGCGGGGCTGACCCGTCGCCGAAGCTGATGGTCGCCTTCTTCAGCGTGTGACCGGCGCTCGGCTGCAGCGCCGCCGCTGCGTAGCCCGTGCCGCCCGCGACGATCGGCGACCAGCCCTGGTACCCCTCGGACTCGCCCTGCCCGAAGCCGACGAAGGTGACCGTCGGTTGCGGGCCGGTGATGCTGAGGTCGATGTAGGCGCTGCCGACCTCGTGGCCGGCCGCGTTCCACACCCGCAGCGACGCGTACTGCTGCCCGCCTTCGTAGCCGTACTCGTCGGACGGCGAGGCGTTGAACGTGTGGGTGAAGTGCGCGGGCAACGGGCCGGAACCCGTCACCGGAGCGCTGTGGTCGCCGTAGAACAGCTGCCACGTGTCGCCCGCCGGCATGCGCGTGGTGTGCGTCGTGATCGTCACGGGGCCCTGCGGCACCACGGTGGGTGCGTTGAGGCTCACGAGCACCGGGACGGGCACGACGGTGATCGGCACGCTCACCGAAGCGACCGTCGGGGTGTCCACCGCGGTGACCTTCGCGGTGAACGTGCCCGGCCGGTCGTACTGGTGGCTGATCGTGTTCTCGTGCGCGTAGTAGTGCTTGTAGACCGTGCCGTCGCCCCAGTCGACGGAGACGAACGCCGAGTACGGGTCGTACAGCTGCAGCGTGACGGTGCTGCGCGCGGGCAGCGCCGAGGACGCGGCAGCTCCGACGCGGACGATGTTGCCCACCTCCTGCGGCGTCGTGACCGGCGTCGCGGTCAGGTGGAACGGCGTGGACGCCGGCGCGTAGGTCAGCCACTCGGAGTCGCTCTCGAGGTCGCCGTGGTCGTCGTAGACCCAGAGCCGCGCCTCGTAGTCGCCGTAGGGGTACTGGTGCATGACCGACGCCGGCGGGGCGCCGTTCCCGGTGAGCGGCGCGCTCCCGTCGCCGTAGTCCAGCGCGTAGCTCGCCGCCGCTGCTCCGGCGCCCGGGGCGTAGGTGAGGTTGAGCGTCGTCGGACCGGAGCTCGGGACGACCGGCGCGATCGTGACGTCGCCGTAGCCCGCCTGCGCGATGGTCGCCGTGCTGGTGGCAGTGCGCCCGAGCGTGTCGACCACCGTCAGGCGGACGACGTGCACCCCCACTCCGTGGACGGGGAAGTAGAAGTACGGCGGCGGCGCGCCGTGACCGGTCTTGAGGGGCGAGCCGTCGCCCAGGTCCAGGCTCCAGCCCGCGATCGCCGTACCCGCGGGGGCGGCCACGCCGTAGGTGTAGAAGCCCAGCGAGCCACGAGCCTCGACATCCGTCCCGGTGCCCGGGTCGTAGCCGATCGAGTACGACTGGTCGCCGCCCGGGTACTTCGCCGCCGATCCCAGGTACGGCGACTCCCGGGCGATCGCCGGCGAGCCGACGTAGTGGCCGTCGTTGTCCTCGGCGAGCAGCGTCGCCCGCGGACCCCCGGTGGGCAGGCCGAGGGTGAGCGGCTGCCCGTTCAGGGTGTCACCGAGCACGCCCGGGACAACGGTCGCGTAGAGCAGCTCGCTCGCCGGCACCGTGAACGCGGTGACGCCCTTGCCGCCGGTGAAGGCGATGTGCTTCTTGGTCGAGCCCTTCTGCACGACGGTGTTCGTGCCCTTGCCGGTGACGACCGCGCCGCTGCGCACCTGCACCTTCGCGTTGCCGGTGCCGGTGGTCACCTTCTTCACGTCGAGCCCGCAGATGCGGTCGTTGCCGCCCTTGCCGACGATCGTGACGTTCTTGCCGGTCGACTCGATGACGTCGGACTTCGACGTCCCTTGCAGCGTCGTGTTGCTCTTCGTCGAGAAGATCGTGGGTGCCTTGCCGAAGCACGGCGTCTTGCCGTGGCCGGCGGCCGGGCTGGCCGCCGCCGGGACGACGGCGGCAACGACGGCGGTGGCGGCTATGACGACTGCACCAGCACGGGCGCGGAGCATGCGGGGTCCCCCTTCGGCTGCTGAAGATCAGCAGACCGGACAGTAGCCGTGTTCCCCACCCGAGGCGGGACCGGGCGGTCAGCCGAGGACGAGCAGCTCCCAGTGGCAGTCGGTGGCGCCGACGACCTCGACCTCGGTCGGGAACGAGTCGGTCTCGAGGACGTTCTCGTCCATGCCGGTCGACGTGGGCGCGACGGTCACGTTGCCGACGACCGTACCGTCCTGGACCAGCTCGAGCGCCATGGCGTGACCGTTCGGCTCACCGGCGCAGCTCCACTTCACGCCGACGTCGACGAAGTCGCGCACCGGGAAGGCGGCCGACGTGGAGGGGCCGTCGCCGGTGCGCGACTGCAGCGCGGTGGGCGCGCTGGCGTTGAGCGTGACGCCCTTCGACGCGACGCCCTTGTGGCCCGCGGTGCCGATGGCCTTGATGCGGTAGGTCTGGTTCAGCGACGAGAGCAGGACGACGTAGTCCTTGACCTTCCCGTCCTGGACCGCGTCGGTGTACATCGTGTGCCACGTGGCGCCCTCGAGGCGCTGGACCGCGACCTTCTTCGCCCACGTCGGCGTGGTCGCGCTGAACTGGTCGAACGTGCCCCAGTGCGGCTTGGTGGTCTGCCAGTGGACGGTGACCTTGTCCTTCGCCTTCTTCGGCTTCGACAGCTCCGTCGCGGCGGCGGCGGGAGCCGCGGTCGCGCCGGCGACGAGGGCGGCGGTGGCGAGGACGGTCACGGGGACACACATGCGCATGGTGGACATGGTGGCCACCGGCTCCGGGCCAACGGCGTCGAATCAGCAGAAGTGACCCGAAATGATCATCACGCGCCGATGCTCATCAGTCGGGCGGATCGACGAGCTGCGCAGCGGGCTGGGTGCCCGCGCGCACGACGAGCGCGATGCCTGCGATGAGCACCACCAGGCCCGGGTAGGCGAGCGCCCGCGGCGTCTGGCCCAGCCAGATCCACGCGACGAGCACGGCGCCCGGGACCTCGAGCAGGATCGAGAGCGACACGACGGTGGCGCTCGTCGTGCGCAGCACCCGGTTGAACACGGAGTGCCCGAGCAGCTGCGGGCCCGCGGTGAGCGCGGCGATCAGCCACCAGTCGTGGGCACGGTAGCCGCCGAGGCCCACTCCCCCGATCAGGCAGACGAGCACCAGAAGCGCGGCGCAGAGCGCGTAGCAGACGACCGTGTAGGACGTCGTCGAGATGACCTGCCGCGCGCGGCCGCCGGCCGACATGTAAGCGGCCGCGAACGCGGCGCCGACCAGTGCGAGCAGATCACCGGCGAGCGCCCGCGCGGAGATCGAGACGTCGACTCCGGTGATGACGATGACACCGGCGATCGACACCCCGATGCCGGTCCAGGCGCGGCGCGGCAGCTGCACACCGTCGCGACGCGCGAGCAGCGCCGCCCACGCGGGCTGCGTCGACACCATCGCGGTCGCGGAGGCGACGGAGGTCAGACCGACGCTCGGGATCCAGGTGCCGAAGTGCGCGGCGAGCAGCAGACCCGCGGGCACCGCCCACCGCTGCTGTCCGCGCGAGCGCAACGAGGCGACCTCGCGGCGCGGGGTCGGACGGGCGAGCGCGATCGGCGCGAGCAGACCCGTCGCGAACGCGTTGCGCCACATCGCGATCGCCAGCTTCGGCGCGTGACAGGCCGCAATGATCGGAGCCGACGTCGACACGGCGGCGACGGCGAGGCCGATCAGCAGCAGGTCGATGCGCGGTGGCCGCTCGAGCGCGCCCGGCGCCGCCCCCGCGGGCCGGCTCACGGGATGCGGATGCGTCCGCTGGCGACCGGCACGACCTGCCCGCGCACGCGGCACCGCACGGCAAGGCCGTCCTCGGTGTCGACCGTGCACTGCAGGAGTGACGGCCGCCCCATCGCGTGTCCCTGCTCCACCACGTACTCCGACGTGCCGGTGGGAGGGACCCGGCCGCTTGCCGCGAGCCAGGCGCCGTACCCGAGGGCCGCGGAGCCGGTGGCCGGATCCTCGGTCACGCCGAGCGCGGCGCCGAACATCCGCGCGTAGGCCGTGCCGTTCGAGAAGTGGACGAGGAAGACCTGCCCGACCTCGAGGAGCCCGGCGCCGTGGGGCGACGCGCGGTCGACTGCTTCGCGGGATGCGAGCGGCAGCATCAGGAACTCGATGCCCGCGCCGCACCACCGGGGCGGCGCCGACGGATCGAGATCGTCACTCGTCAAGCCGACCGCGGCCAGGACCGGCGCCGCGTCGAGCGCTTCACCCACCGTCAGCGCACCGCCGGTGAGCTCGGCGCCGTCGTCGAAGACCGTGATGGGCAGCACACCGGCACCGCACTCCTGGTGCCGATGACCGACGTCGAGCCGACCGAGCGAGTGCAGCACCCACGCGGAGCCGATCGACGGATGACCGGCGAACGGCAGCTCGGTGCCCGGCGTGAAGATGCGCAACCGGTAGTCGGCGCCAG
>DASZYF010000025.1:0-1679 GCA_035545535.1 Mycobacteriales bacterium
CCGACCGCCGGCCCGCGGGCCGCGGCCCGCGCCGCCCGGCCAAGCGCACCGGCGCGTCCCGGCCGGCGCCGCGCCCGTCCGCGCTCGACCAGGCCCTCACGGCCGCGCAGAGCGCGCCGGAGCCCACCGCCCGCACGTTCGCCGCGCTCGGCCTGCCCGAGGCGCTGGTCCGCGCCCTGTCGTGGCGCGAGATCCACGAGCCGTTCGCCATCCAGCGGCGCGCCCTGCCCGACGCCCTCGCGGGCCGCGACGTGCTCGGCCGCGCCCAGACCGGCTCGGGCAAGACGCTCGCGTTCGGGCTGCCGATGCTCACCCGCCTGCACTCCCCGTCACATCCGGCCGGCTCGCAGGGCGGCGCCGCACGCGCGCCCAAGGGCCCGCGTCGCCCCCGCGGCCTCGTGCTGGTCCCGACGCGCGAGCTGGCTCGCCAGGTGGCCGACGCGATCACGCCGCTGGCGCGGGCGCTGCAGCTGCACGTGACGACCGTGTTCGGCGGCGTCTCCTACGGCCAGCAGATGGGCCACCTCGAGCGCGGCACCGACATCATCGTCGCGACACCCGGCCGGCTCATCGACCTCATGGACCGCGACGCGGTGCGGCTCGACGCGATCGAGGTCGCCGTGCTCGACGAGGCCGACCACATGGCCGACCTCGGCTTCCTGCCCGCGGTGAAGACGATCCTCGACGCGACGCCGCCGGAGCGGCAGTGCCTGCTGTTCTCGGCGACCCTCGATCGCGGGGTCGACAAGCTCGTCACGAGCTACCTCAACGACCCCGCGTTCCACGCCGTCGCGGCCGCCTCCTCGCCGGTCGAGTCGATGGAGCACCTGGTCTTCGTCGTGAAGGGCGATGACAAGGTCGCGGTCGCCGGCGAGATCGCGCAGCGCCCGGCGCGCACGCTGTTCTTCGTGCGCACCAAGCACGGCGCCGACCGGCTCGCCCGGCAGCTGGAGAAGCAGCACGAGGTCCGCGCCGCGGCCATCCACGGCAACCTCAACCAGAACCAGCGCCTGCGCGCGCTCGACGGCTTCTCCTCCGGTCGCGTGCGTGTGCTCGTCGCGACCGACGTGGCCGCGCGCGGCCTGCACATCGACGACGTCGACCTCGTGGTGCACTACGACCCGCCGAACGACCACAAGGACTACCTGCACCGCTCCGGCCGCACCGCCCGTGCGGGTGCCAGCGGCACGGTCGTCACGCTCGCCTACCGCGAGCAGCTGCGCGAGGTCGGCGACATCCACCGCGACGCGGCGGTGACGGCGACGACGACGGACGTGACGCCGACGCACCCGTCGGTGGTCGCGCTCGCGGAGTCGGGTGCGGCCGTCGAGGTGACCGAGCAGGTGACCGAGAGGCGCACCGAGAGGCCGCGCACCGCCAGGCCGCGGAGCGAGCGGCCGTGGACCGACCGCCCGTCCGGTGACGGTCGCCGGACGGACCGCCCGCGCAGTGACCGTCCCCGGACGGACCGCCCGCGCAGTGACCGTCCCCGAGCTGACCGTCCCCAGACCGACGGTCCGGGCACCGAGCGCACCGACAGTGCACAGGCTCCGGCCGCCCGCACCGAGCGGCCGCGCACCGCCCGCGCCGACCGGGGCCGTCCCGCCCCCGCCCGCGCCGAGCGCACCCGCACCGACCGCCCCTGGGGCGACCAGCCCCGCACCGGAGACCGGCCCGCC
>DASZYF010000026.1:0-8561 GCA_035545535.1 Mycobacteriales bacterium
GATCGCGTTGCCGCCGCCCGACGGTGCCGGTCCGACGTCGACCGGCGGCGCGGCGGCGCCGGCCGCGGACGCGGGAGCGGCGCCGGACCCGGACGAGGAGTCGACGCCGGTCGTGGATGTGGTGGACGCGGCCTGCGGAGCGCCGCCCGCGATCGTGACGGGACCGCCGCCGGCCCCCGCGATCACCTCGGAGCGGGGCACGCGCGTGCCGCACGCGGTCACGGCACCCGCGAGGACCACGGTCGCGACGGCCGCAACCGCACGGGTGCGCGGATGCATCAGCAGCACGCGGGCTGCTGCACGGACGTTTCGGACATGCCAGGACGGTAGGACCATCCGCAAATACCGTCAACCGGCTGGCCGGTGAAAATGATGGCGTGAGCCGGCCCCGGGCTCAGCGCTTCGTCACGGCGCTCCGGTGGACGCGTGCCGCACAAGGTCCGCCCCTACCGTCGCCGGTGACTGGAGGGGGCCGAAGTGCCCGAGGTGCTGGTGGACGCGCAGCCGGGCGTCGGGCAGCGCGGCCACCACACCGGGAGCGAGCGCGGCCAGCGGCGAGGGCTCCGACCCGATCGCCACCACGGTGGGGATCCGCGCGGCGGCGACCGTCGCCGACGTGATCATCGCGCTCGCCTCGAACGTCCGCGCCTCGTGCTCCGGAGCGCACTTGAGCGTGACGGTCCCGTCGGGCAGCTCGCGCATCCCGTGCTCGACGTAGGCCGCGAGGGACGCGGCCTCCAGCGCGCCGAGCGACGCCGACGACGCGTACCGCAGCAACGCCTCCGCCTTCGACGGGAACGTCGGACGCCGCCGGCGCGCCTGGTCGGCCAGCGGGTTGGCGGTGTGCTCCGAGCGCGCCTCGGGCGCGACGATGATCGGTTCGTAGACGTAGGCGCTCGCGAACAGCCCAGGGTGATCGGCGGCGGCCTGCAGCGCGGCGGCGCCGCCCATCGAGTGGCCGAACACGTGCAACGGACCGGCGGGGAGCGCGTGGCGCACCGCGATGACGTCGCGCACCATGCCGGCCCAGGCGAAGTCGTCATCCGGAGGTGGCGCCGAGTCGCCGTGACCGCGCAGGTCGACGGCCCACACGTGCAGTGCACCGCCGACCGCGGCTGCCAACCGCTCGTAGGCCCGGCCGCACAGACCGGTCGCGTGGCACACGAGCAACCCCGGCCCATGGCCGCCGAGATCGTGCACCACCACTGATGTCCCGTCGTCTGACGTGACCCGCATGCTGTTCATCCGCTGGTGGCCGCCGCCTTCTGCTGCTGGAAGTGGCGCATCAGCTGACGGAAGTGCGGTGACAGCTCGGGCTCGGGGAGGTCCAGCCACGCGGCGAGCATCTGCGTGATGGTGTTGTGGGTGTGGGTCGTCGCGTCGGGCGGCAGCACACCGGCGGCCACGTTCGCGTCGCGGCTGCGCAGCATCACGACACCCATCCGCACACCGGCGAGGATGAGGAACCACCGCAGCTCGCGGGCCGGCCGGCCCATGAGCTCTTCCCAGCGAGCGACGACGGCGTCGCGCTCGGGGACGCCGTCGAGCAGGGGCGTGCGGGCCCGGACGCTGTAGTTCTCCTCCATCATCAGCCACCAGCCGAGGTCGACCTCGGCGGGTGCGAGGGCCGCCATCTCCCAGTCGAGGACCGCGGCGACGCGGCCGTCCGCGGCGTAGATGAGGTTGCCGGGACGAGCGTCGCCCCACGACAGGACGGCGTCGTCGAGGTCGGGGCAGGTCTGTTCGAGGTGGGTCATCGCGGTCTCGAGCAGGCCCGTGTCGCGGCCTCGGGCGGCCCAGTCGAGCCAGGCGCGGGTGGCCGCGACGAGCGCCCGCAGGGCGGTGGGCTCGTCGGTGGCGGACTGGTCTGTGTCGGCGAGGAAGCCGAGCTCGTCGGTCGGGAGGCGGGCGATGCTCGTCAGCGCGACGAGGCCTTCGTCCCAGTGCCGCGCCCGTGCCTCCGCTGTCAGGTCGACGAGCCAGCCGGCCCGGTGGTACGTCGGCATGTCCACGAGCACCCGGCCGTCCACCGCGTCCATGACGAAGAACGGCGTCCCGAGCACGGTGGGGTCGGCCTCGATGTCCACGACGGTGGGAACAGGAACCGCCCCGCTGTGACCGACGGCTTCGAGGATCCGCGCCTCGCGGGCGACGTCGGGCCGCAGGAACAGCGCGTCGTCCTGCGGCTGGAAGCGGGCCACCAGGCGGCGAGCGCCGGTGTCGGTCTGCGCGGTGAAGAGCAGCGTCTCGTTCGAGTTGCCGCTGCCGCTGCGCGACGGGTCGGTGATCGTGACCCGGTCCGTGCCGAGCCGCGGCGCGAGCCAACGGGCCAGCGCCTCGTCGCGTGCGCTCATCGGTCGGCCTCCGGGAGGATCGGTGCATGACGACGGACACGTCCCGGCTCGGCGCCTACGTGCTGCCCGGGCGTTCCGATGATCCTGCCCTGGCCGTGCGGCAGGCCGTCGCCGGCGAGCAGGCGGGGCTCGGCGCCGTGTGGCTGTCCGAGCGCTTCGGCACGAAGGACGTGGCCACCGTCGGTGCGGCCATGGCGGCCGCCACCGAGCGCGTCAGCATCGGCGCCGGCATCACGCACCTGCAGACCCGGCACCCACTCGCACTGGCATCGCTCGGGCTGACGATGCAGGCCTTGTCGGGCGGGCGCTTCCTGCTCGGCATCGGCCGGTCGATCCCCGTGCTGATGAAGGCGTGGGGCCTGCCCCGCACGACGAACCAGCTGCTCATCGACGGCGCCGACGTGCTGCGGCGCCTGTGGGCGGGTGAGCGGGTGAAGTACGACGGCCCGCTCGGGACGTTCCCGTCGTTGCAGCTGGTCGACCGCCCGGCGGTCGCGCCCCCGCCGCTGCTGCTCGCCGGCATCGGACCGGTCACCGTCGCCCTGGCCGGTGCGCACTACGACGGGGTCATCCTGCACCCCTTCCTGACCGTCGAAGCGCAGCAGCGCACGGTCGAGGTGGCGCGCGCTGCGGCTCAGGAGGCGGGACGTGACGCCGACGCCCTGCGCGTCATCGCGACCGTCGTCGTCGCCGCTGACCAGACCGCGGACGAGATCGACATGCGCGTGCGGGCGCGCCTGGTCACCTACCTGAGCTCGCCGGGGCTGGGTCCGTCGCTCGTCGCCGCGAACGGGTGGGACGCATCCGTGCTCGCCGCGATCGCGGAGCATCCGTTGGTCGCGCCGCTGGGGCGTCGGCCGGCCGACGGCGCGCTCGATCACGCGCAGCTCATCGAGGTGAGCCGGGTGATCCCCGAGGCGTGGTTCGAGCAGGGCGCGGCGTTCGGGAGCGGCGCCCACTGCGCGCGGCGCATCCGCGAGCACCTCGACGCGGGGGCGAGCGACCTGATCCTGCACGGCAGCACGCCGGACCTGCTCGGCCCTCTGGTCGACGAGGTCAGCACCGCACAGCACTGAGCCCTCTCCTCGCCATCCCGGGGGGTCGACAGTACTGTCAGATCGAGCGACGATGCTGTCGGCGGTGGACATCGCCAGTGAGGAGCGGGCGTTGACGAACGGTGCGTCGGGAAGTGATGCGTCGAGGAACGATCCGTTCGATCGCGCGGCGATGGAGTCGGCGTTCCGCGAGTACTTCCTGACCGGCCCGGTGCGCGAGGACTGGGCCGCGTGGTCGCGGCTCTTCACGGCCGACGCCACGTACCACGACCACTACTGGGGCACGTTCCACGGGCCGCAGGAGATCCAGGACTTCCTCGAGGGCACGATGTCGGTCGCGTCCCACGTCTACTCGCCGTTGGTCTGGTACGTGATCGACGGTCCGCGCATCGTCTACAAGGTCGTGAACCGGGCGGACAACCCCGAGCCGGGCGCGGAGCCGATCGAGTTCGCGTCGCTCCAGGTCATCGAGCGCGATGCCACCGGCACCGGCTGGCGGTCGGAGGACGACTGGTGGGTCGCGGCCGAGATGAAGGCGTTCACCGCGCGCTACGACGACGCGGTGGCGCGCCACGGCACCCCCGCGCCCGGCGTGCTCAGCCGGGCCGACTGGGGACCGTGGGTCGATTGGGCGCGTCCCGGCCCCGGCGAGCAACCGGCGCCGTCCTGGCTCGGGCGCACCGACGTACCGCACCTCTGGAAGCGCAAGGACGCCACCTTCGGCGTGCGGCCCGCGCACGGCTGAAGAACCCGCCTGATCTGTTCCATCCCACCGACTCGGAGGACTGAACCCCTGTGGACGCCAACGACCTCATCCTGATCTCCGTCGACGATCACGTGATCGAGCCGCCGACGATGTTCGACGCGCACATCCCCGCGAAGTACAAGGACCGCGCGCCCCGGGTGGTGCGGGGCGCCGACGGTGGGGACCTCTGGACCTTCGAGGGCAACCAGGCGCCGAACATCGGGCTCAACGCGGTGGCCGGCTGCCCGCCCGACGAGTACGGCATCGACCCCACGGAGTACGCGCAGATGCGGCCCGGCTGCTACGACGTCGACGAGCGCGTGCGCGACATGAGCGCCGGCGGTGTGCTCGCCGGCATCAACTTCCCGAGCTTCCCGCACTTCTGCGGTCAGTTCTTCATGCGCGAGCCGGACAAGGACCTCGCGCTCGCCGTCGTCAAGGCATACAACGACTGGCACATCGACGAGTGGGCGGGCGCGCACCCCGACCGCCTCATCCCGATCTCGCTCCCGCCGCTGTGGGATCCGCAGGCGATGGCCGACGAGGTCCGCCGGGTCGCGGCGAAGGGCTGCCGCGCGGTCACGTTCAGTGAGAACCCCTCCAAGCTCGGGCTGCCGAGCTACCACACGGATCACTGGGACCCGTTCCTGCAGGCCTGCTCGGACACGGGTGTCGTGGTGTGCCTGCACATCGGTTCGTCGTCCACGCTGAACATCACGGCGCCGGATGCGCCGGTCGACGTGATGATGGCCCTGACGCCGGTGAACAGCCAGATGGCCTTGTGCGACCTGATCTTCTCGCGCACGTTCAACCGCTTCCCGGACCTCCAGGTGGCGATGAGCGAAGGGGGCATCGGCTGGGTCCCCTACATCCTCGAGCGCATGGACTACGTGTTCCACCACCACCACGCGTGGACCGGGCTCGAGCTCGGCGGCAAGCTGCCCAGCCAGGTGTTCTACGACAACGTGTGGACCTGCTTCATCGACGACGAGGCCGGCCTCTCGATGCGGGACAAGGTCGGCGTCGACCACATCATGTGGGAGCTCGACTACCCCCACTCGGACTCCACCTGGCCGCACGCGCCTGAGTCCCTCATCAAGGGCCTCGCCGGCGTGCCCGACGACGAGATCGACAAGATCACCCACGCCAACGCGATGCGGTGCTTCGGGTTCGACCCGTTCTCCGTGCGACCGCGGGAGAAGTGCACCGCGGGCGCGCTGCGGGCCGAGGCGGCCGACGTCGACACCGAGCCCAAGAGCATGGGCCGGCGCAAGGCGGAGGCGAACGCGGCGTCGGTGTCCGAGCGCCTCGCGCGCGAGGCCGCGAAGTAGCGCCGTGGGAGCGCGGGAGGAGCAGCTCGTCCAGCGCTTCCTCGCTGCGTGGGGTGATGGCCGGACCGAGCGCCCCGATGTCGACGCGATCGCCGCGGCGCTCGCCGACGACGTCACCTGGCAGCTCTGGATGCCCGGCGGTCCGACGCTGCGCGGACGCGACGCGGTCGTCGCCGACATCGAGCGTCAGCTGGTGTTCGCGACCCACATGTGCTGCGGCGTGCAGCGGATGACGTCGCACGGGTCGACGGTCATCACCGAGCGGCTCGACACCTTCCGGTCCGGGTCGGTGACGGTGCAGCACAGCCTGTGCGCCGTGTTCGACCTCGACGCCGACGGCAAGATCGCCGCGTGGCGCGAGTACTTCGACGTGCGCGACCTCGACCGGCAGCTGAAGGCGGCCAACGCGACCGTTCCTCGGGTCGACGGGAAGCGCGGAGGTGCGGGCTAGGCAGGATCGGCGAGCAGGCGCGCGGCCAGCCCGAAGTGGCTCTGCGCGGTCAGGCCGCCGTCGACCACGAGCGCCTGGCCGGTGACGTAGGAGGCCTCGTCGCTGCACAGCCACGCCGCGGCGGCGGCGATCTCCTCGGGCTCGGCGAGCCGGCCCCACGGCGGCACGGAGGCTCCGTGCCGGTCGAGCCGCGGATCGGCCCGCAACCCGTGCAGCATCGGCGGGGTCGCGGTCATCCCGGGACAGATGCAGTTCGCCCGGATGCCGTCGGCGGCGTGGTCGACCGCGAGGGCCCGGGTCAGGCTGATCACCGCTGCCTTGGTGGCGGCGTAGCCGACCTGGGCGGTGTCCGCGAGCAACCCCGACACCGAGGCGGTCGACAGGAGGCAGCCGCCGCCCTGGCCGGCCATGATCGGGATCGCGTGCTTGGCGGCGGTGAAGATCGCCGAGACGTTCGTCGCCCACATCGCCGCCCAGTCCTCGATCGGGAGGTCGACGGCGGTGCCGACGCGGGTCATCGCCGCGTTGCTGAAGATGACGTCCAGGCGGCCGAACGTGCCGTGCGCGGTCGCGACCATCGCCGCGACCTCAACGGGGTCGGCGACATCGACGCGGTGCGCGAGCGCGGCACCGCCCGCAGCGGTGATGTCCGCGGCGCAGCGCTCCGCGCGGTCGCCGCGCAGGTCCGCGACGACGACGGTGGCGCCTTCAGCGGCGAAGCGGACGGCACTCGCGCGCCCGATCCCCGACCCGGCGCCCGTGACGATGGCGACCTTGCCGCGCAAGAGATCTCTCATGAGCGTTCCTTGACAGTCGAACAGGGCGCACCCAAAATCTCGCCCACGGGGTGAACAGCGTTCACATCATGCACCCCGCTCACAAGGGAGTGAGCCCGTGAGCCCCTTCATGGAGTTCCGCTCGTGGCTGCGGGACGGCCCGCGCCCCGAGCGAGCGATGGCGGCGGTGACCGGGCTGCTGGTGCTGGCCCTGATCGCCTGGGCCACGATCCCCAACCTCCCGTCGCACAGCACCGCGGCGGCATCGATCACGGGCATCGACTCCGGCGTACCGGCCCCGTCGACCGGGCCGGCGACGCAGGGCGGTGCGCCAGTCGGGCAGCCGCCGAGCTCGGCGCCTCAGGTCGCCGGCCCGCAGCCGAGCGTCGGGACGAGCGGGCCGCTCGCTCCGACGGTCGGGGTCCCCGGCCCGACGGCGACCACGGGCAGCGCTCCGGTCGGCGGCCACGCGCCCTCGGCGCGCGCCTCGGCGTCGTCGGCGCGGGCCGGCTGCCCCGTCGGCGCGACGGACAAGGGCGTCACGGCGACGACGATCACGATCGGCGTGATCATCTACACGACGGGGTCGGCGAACTCGCTGATCAACCTGCCGGCGCCGGCGGACTGGGAGAAGGCGTACACCGCCGTCTTCGATGCGGTGAACAAGAAGGGCGGGCTCGCCTGCCGCAAGCTCGTGCCCAAGTTCTACGTCGACAACGTGCTGGACAGCAACGCTGAGCACAGCCTGTGCCTGCAGGCCGCGCAGGACAAGGTCTTCGCGCTGTTCAACAACCCGTTCGCGACGGCCGAGCAGACCTGTCCCGCCAAGGAGCACATCCCTAACTTCTGGGCGACGCCTCCGCACACGCACGACGTCGCCCAGTACGTGCCGTACATCCTCAGCTACCAGGCGGACTTCGACCGGCTCATCCACCTCTACGTGCGCGGGGCCTACGACCTCGGCTGGTTCAACGGGATGAAGAAGCTCGGCATCATCGAGCAGAGCTGCTTCCCCGACGAGAACACCGACATCGCCAACGAGCTCACGGCCATCGGGATCGATCCGGGCAAGGCGTCGATCTTCAACTACGGGTGCTCCTCCGCGCCGGTGAACGATCCGGTGACGGACCAGCAGGCGGCGATCCAGTTCAAGAGCGCGGGTGTCACGAACGTGATGAACGTCGGTTATGCATCCGACGTCGGCTTCTCCAACGGCGCCGACAGCCAGAACTACCACCCGAAGTTCGCCCACATGGAGGACGCCTCCGGGCAGGCCATCGCCAGCGGCGTCACCAAGCCGGGGAAGAGCTACGACGGCACGCTGTTGATCGAGGCGATCCCCACCGGTGGACCCAACACTCCCGGATGGGTGGCCAGCCCGGCGACGAAGGAGTGTGCCGCGGAGCTGGCCACCGTGGGCCTCCCGTCGCCGACGGCGAGCGATGTCGCCAAGTTCTACGGGCTGGCGTGCGTCGCGATGACGATGTTCTCGGCGGCGGTCACGCACGCACCGCAGCTGGTCGGGACGCAGCTCTCGACCGGGCTGGCCCGCGCGGGGACCCTCGACCTCTCCTACCCGTCGGGCCCGCTGACGGTCACCGACCCGGCCCGGCCGACCGGAGGCAAGGTGTTCGAGCCGGCGCAGTGGTACACCGCGTGCCAGTGCTGGCGCATCACCGACGCGCACTTCCGGCCGCCCTCGGCCTAGACACCCCGGCGCCTCAGCCCGCCGAACGCTCCTTGCGCGCCGAACGGGCGGCGGCCATCCACGATCCGGCGGCCGCGAGCGCCAGGCCGAGCGCGAGCAGCGCGCCGGCTCCGTTCGCGCCCGGCCCCCGGGTCGGTGCGG